>CAZAQZ010000297.1:0-4446 GCA_964487175.1 uncultured Verrucomicrobiota bacterium
ATCCTGTTGTACGCGTAATCCCCAGAGGCAAACTTGTCCTCATCACCGGTTCCGTAATCGTTGCCACCGTCCTGACTCTATTGGTACAGGGTTGTGGCTCGGTCGCCAAATCGGTCGTGCTCAACAACGCCCAGGCGAAACGCATTCTCGGTCCCGACCATTTTGACCGCACAGTCACGCACCAGGGCCATGTCGAAACCATCGGCGAAGGCGACAGCCGCATCACCGTGTTGTACGTCAGCGGCACCCCTTACGAAATGGGTTATCAACAAGGAAAGCTCTTATCGCAGGAAATTCACGGAACAATCCACGACGTGATGGCCGGGGCGGAAAAATTCCTGCCCAAGACACTGCGTAATTCCAAGCTTGTCAGCGAATCAGCCAAGCGCGACATCGTCAACACCATCCTGGACAAGGCCTGGCAGAAAATGGCGCCGTTCGCGCCGCCTGAGGACCTGCAGGAAATGGAGGGGCTGTCCGCCGGCAGCGGCGTTCCGTTGCAGGTGATTCATCGGATGCACGCGATCCCCGATTTGGGCGAGACGAGCTGCAGCGGACTCATCGCCAAACAGACTGCCACGCGGGACGGTCACGTGTATCAGTTGCGGATTCTCGATTACGGCGCGAATTTCAACCTGCAAAGACGTCCACTGATCACTGTGTGCCATCCCAACGATGCCAACGCCTTCGTCAACATCGGCTGGATCGGGTTCGTCGGCGTCATCTCGGGCGTGAATGACAAGGGAGTCGCGATCAGCGAAATGGGGTTCGGCAATCCGCCCGGCGAAACGCTCGCAGGCACGCCGATGCCGTTCCTTCTGAAGAATGTGCTTCGCTTCGCCAACACCGCCGAGGACGGGGCCGCCATCGTTCGCGCCGCACCGCGCACGAATTCGTATATTTACTTTTTCGGGGACAAGAACCTCGGGGCCATTGGCATGATGACCTCGGCGCAACGCTGTCTCAGTTACCACGCCAACGAGAGCGACGTGCTGAAGGTCGCCGACCACACTCTGCCGCAATATCGCGATGTCGTGTACGGTGGCCATTACGAAATGAAACAGTCCGAACTCGTCGCCAGGATGCGCGGCACAATCGATGTGGCATCCCTCCAGGACATGGCGCGGCTTATCGCCATGAAATCGAATCTCCAGACCGTTATCTACGACTTGACCAGCGACAGAATCTGGGTCGCCAATCGCAAGGACACGACCCGGGCTGCCGACCGTCCCTACGTTGAATTCTCGCTGGCCAAGGCGTTCGCACCGAGGGTGGACATTGCCTCGGCTGCCTCCGATTTGACGCCGCTCTCTCCAACAGTCCAGGGAACGATCGACCAACAAGCCAATCACCAGACGGTCGCACACATCCACGCAGATTGACTGTTCCCCGCGGTCTGGTAAGTTTGCGGTGAGCAATGCAGCGACGCGCTTCACACCGGTTTTTCCTGGCGGCAGCCTTCGTGGTTGCATCCGCCACTGTGGCCATCGGTCAACTGGTCAATCAAATCTCTCCTCTTGACGTTGTCCCGCCTTCCGCCGGGAAAATGAAGGAATCCGGAACGATGAACTCCGCCGCTCCCAACAAATTTGTCGCGTCACCCGTCATCCCGTACAACGCAGGATCGCTGAATACGCAAGAGATCAATAAATTCGAACCCAACAAACCGTTTACGATCAGCATGGAGCCGCCGGGAACCGTCGCCCCGCAATCATCGAACGCCGCCGCCGTGCAATCCTTGTGGGACGCGCCGCTTCCAACCGATTGGCTTGCGTTCGCGCCCAAAGACGCTCCCAGCGTATTGCAAAGCGGACCGGTTGATCCAAAAGCCTCGTTCGATCAACCCTCGAGGAACCCAGCCACGAGCTGGCAACAGTCTCCGTCCACCTCATTTTCCACGCCCGCTGCTCCGGCACAGGATTGGAATGCAACGCCTAATTCGCCCACCAAGGGCATCAAGTACGACTGGAAGTAGATTCTTCGCTTCGTTCGCCGCACTCGTCCTGTTAAACTCCGCGCCGTATGGTTCCCCAATCGTATTATCGGTGCTGGGTTGAAGTGGACCTCGACGCGCTGCGCCACAACATCGCCGCCATCCGCAGCCGTCTTCGCCCCGAAACCGGCCTGATTGCCGTCGTCAAAGCCGACGCATACGGGCACGGATTGCCGCAGGTTGCCGGCGTGCTGATGCAATGCGGCGTCAGCGCTTTTGCCGTCGCCAATCTATCCGAAGCATTGGTGATTCGCCAGGTGGGCGGAAACGGCTGGCCCATTTTGCTGTTCGGCTCTTCCCTGTCCTTCGAGATCGAGAAGATGGTCGAACAACGAATCATGCCTACCATTTCCACTCTCGAAGAAGCGCGCTGGTTTTCAGAAGAGGCGGCCCGACAGGACTGCACGCTGCCCGTGCAAATCGAAGTGGATACGGGCATGGGCCGGGTCGGTTTCTGGCACGAGGACGCGCTGGAACAAATCGGCAAGGTGGCTGCCCTGCCCCACTTGAAAATCGATGCGCTCTATACCCATTTCCCGTCCGCCGACGAGAACCTTAAGGAAACGCGCCGTGAACTCGACGCATTTCTTCGCGTCGCGGAATCGCTGCGGTCGTCTGGTGTTGCCATCCCCCGGCTTCACGCCGCCAACAGCGCCGGGCTTCTGAATGTGCCAGAAGCCCAGCTCGACGTGGTGCGTCCCGGCCTGCTGATTTACGGCATCTGCCCCGCCGGTTGTCGCGCCGAAGATTTTCGCCCGGTTCTTTCATTCAAAGGCCGCGTCGCGCTCGTGAAAAATGTTCCCGCCGGCCGCTCGATCAGTTACGGACAGACCTTTGTCGCCAAACATCCGATGAAGGTCGCTACGATTGCCGCCGGGTACGGGGACGGGTTCAGCCGCAATTTATCCAATGCCGCCGAAGTGTTGATCGGTGGGAAACGTTGTCGTGTCCTGGGCCGCGTGACCATGGATCAGATTATGGTGGACGTCACCGCCCTCCCTGTCGTTGGCAGCGGGGACGAAGTTGTATTGATCGGGCGTCAGGGCAGCGCGGAAATCTCCGCCAGCGAAGTCGCCCAATGGGCCAGCACGATTGCCTGGGAAGTGCTTTGCGGCATCACCAAAACCGCTCGCGTCCCCCGCGTCTATCTCGGCGCCACCGCGGCGTAGGGGGTTTTCGACAAGCTTCCGGTTTCGAACCTTAAAACGCGGACAGGCTTGATTACGCCGCATTCACCTGCACGTCTTGTATCTCGCCGTTGCGGACGCGCACTTTGACGGTCATGGGGCGGCAGCAGACCTGACAGTCCACGATGAACTCGCTGCTGCCTTCGCCGGGATCGAATTCAACCTCTGACTCCTCAAGACATTGCGGGCAGGTGATGGTGAGGAATTCCCTCATGCAGCGAATATACCCTCTTCCGGCACGATGTCGAAGCACGAGCAATCGTCATTATAAATCTTTTTGCAGTCATCCGAAACAGGCCTATGTTGAATGCAGACCGGAGGCATTATGAGAAAGTCGAAAACAAACCGGAAGCCCACAAGGATCCACAAATCGACCAGTGCCCGCAGCGCCAGGCCGCTGGCCGGCGGATCGCGGCGTTTGAAATGCGCCTGTGCCAGTTGCACGTGCACGGTGGACATGGACAAGGCGATTCGCAAGGGCAATCTGCTGTTTTGCAGCGAGACGTGCGCATCGAGAGCCTGTACGGTTGAAGAGTGCGCCTGCGAACACGATCATTGCCTCGTGTAGTACATTCCTTCGACAGACGACCGGCACGGATGGACCAGCATGAGGACTGTTTTGTCTATTTCCGACGATCGGGGCTTGAATTTTGGCGGGCAATTTGGTCTTCTCTTGCCCCATGAAATCGATCACCCCGACACGCTGGCAATCCACACTTTTCATTGTCGCCCTGACGCTGCTGCTGCCGCTGCGCGCGTTTGCGGCTGAGGACGAGGACGATTCACCGCTGCACAAAGAGATGGAGGGAATGAACAAGAACCTCCGGCAATTGGGCCATCAATACAAGGATCCGGCGCGGAAGGATTCTTCGCTGGCGCTGGTGGCCTCCATGCAGAAACACGCCGAGACCGCGCGCACGATGACGCCTCCGAAGGTCGCAAAGCTCACGGGCGATGCCCAGACCGCGCTTCTCGACACGTTTCACAAGGACCTGGACGGCTTGATCAAGGAATTCCCCATCCTTAAGGACGCCATCGCCAACAACAATACGGATGCCGCCAAGGCCGAGATCGACAAGATCCGTGGGTTGAAGGAAGCAGGCCATCAGGACCTCGGTGTGGGTAAAGGTGGCGAACATCACGGCGCTCCGCCCTCGGGACAATAACGGGAAAGCCGGACTCACCCTCGCTTGCGCCTCACGACCGACCACAGCATCAGCGCGCCGGCGGCGGTGAGCAGAAACGCCGACGGCTCAGGCACAAACT
>CAZAQZ010000298.1:0-4431 GCA_964487175.1 uncultured Verrucomicrobiota bacterium
GGCCCGGTGCCGCCGGAGGCTGAAACTGTTTGATTGTACAGGGCGCCGATGGAAACGTTCGGCAGTGCAATCGGCGCAAGCGAGAGGGTCGTTACCGATATTGTATTCGTGCCGGAACTCACAGCATTTGATTGGGACCCGGGAATCGTGGAGTCCTGCGTGATCGTGCACCACACTTGATCGCTTTGGTGAAATGCACTGCTTGTGTACGTGGCGGCGGTCCCCTGCTGTGTCTGAACGCCGTTGATGTACCATGTATACACCGGGTTGGCGCCGCCATTGGCGGGTGTTGCAGTAAAGGCGACAGATGTGCCCGCGCAAATGGGCCCACTAGGGCTCGGAGCGATCGTGACGCTCGGCGCGATTACCGGGGAGACGTCACCGTAAGTTGTTCCCATTCGCAATTCGTCCACGTTGATGGTTGAACCAAGCCCCGCCTGAATGCGGAACCGGTTGAAACAAACATTATCGGTAAAACTAAATGTCACTACTCCGGCGGCGTTGTCCAACGGTACGGAAGCGAGTGACGGGTCGACCCACATATGGATCGTCCATAGGCCGGCACTGGTGAAATCCAGGCGCGCGACCAGGAAATGGGTCGTCCCATTGAAAACAATGCCGGAATCGCCGCCCGCACACGTGCTGCAACCGGTTCCTGCGGATTGCTCGGCGCCCCAATCAGCGTGGGCGGCACCGCCTCGTTTGCCAATGAACAAATACTCCGCACTCGAACACCCAAGACCAGTCTGTCCAGAATCGAACAGCGAAATGCCTGCGTACCCGTTGCTATTGACGGCACCGCCACTTTGGGCCGTGAAGCTGATCCAGACGGTCTGATTAACAGGATTGCCGCAATTCGGGCCGTAATAGTTGTTAAGCTGGCGTTGGTCGTTGTTGTTGCTCGATGTGGTCTGCTGGGCCTGATTTCCCGAAGTGACAAGCGAGAGCAACGGCAATGAGGACGTGTATCCTAGCGAGTTACTGGCAACGTTGATGTCGGCGGCGTTGCATTGATACCAAACGGTGGACCAACCGCTGCCGCCATTTTGATTCCCGAGCGAACCGGTGTTATACACAAACCCGTCATACGCGATCAGGGCTGCGAAGACACTTGACGAGGGAACAATCAGTGCCGCGCACGTCGCCAGCAGAGCGCATTTTGCGATCGTCTTGAATCGTTTCATGCGCGTGGGGCAAATGATTGTAAAACCATCCGGCATTCCGTTCTATTGAGGATGACGAAGGCGGTAGAACGTCCTGTCCGCTCCCGTTGGTGGAAGCGTCACTTCATAAGTCTTGCCCGTTATCGCGGCAGTGACATTCGTCATGTCAGACCAACTGGCACTGACCGCCAGGTTCGTGGTGGATTGAACCATGAATCCGGTATTTCCGTATGGCCAAGCCAGATGCATTCCATCAGCTGCACTGAAGATACTCACCAACGGCTCCAGCGGCATATGGAAATTGTAGGCAAACTGCGGATTGTAGTTTGATTGTCCGACATCAAGTGGCAATTGACTCATTGTCCACTGCCAGGAGTGCGGCAGGCTGCTCTGCGGATAATAATCACCGAACAACACATCTGCCACGCCTTGCCCTTCCGATCCGGGTAACCACGCCATCACGACAGCGTCCCAGTTTGTCAGGCTGGGAGAAATGACCAGCGGGCGTCCCGACACCAGCACGACAATCACCGGCACGCCAGCGGCCTTGACGTTACTAATGGCCGCTAGATCCGCAGATGAAAGCACCAGATTATTGGTGTCGCCATACCATTCGGCGTAGGGCGTCTCGCCCACTACCACGATGCCGACGTCGGCGCCCGCCGCCCCGGTGCCGTCCTGCGAGAAGGTCACCTGCGTTGCCTGTGAAACGGTTTGGGTAATGGCTTGGTAAATTGTGGTGCCAATGGTGGTATTGCCAGACCCGCCCTGCCAGCTAATGGTCCAGCCACCACATTGATACCCGAGATCGTTGGCGTTCTTGCCAGCGACATGAATGTGATTCAAGTCTTTGCGAAGCGGCAGGAGATTGTTCTGGTTCTGCAGGAGTACCATGGACTCCCTCACGGCTTGTCGCGCCAGGGCCCGATGGTCGGCACAGCCGACGTATTGCGTCAAACTGCGATCGGCATAGGGATGCTCGAACAGGCCAAGCATGAATTTCACCTGCAGAATCCGCCTCACCGCGTCGTTGACGCGGTTGGTCGAGATATTGCCGACGTTGACCGCGTATTGCATGTTGGCGGTGTACCCGGCGTAATCGGTCGGTATCATAACCATGTCAACCCCGGCGTTAATCGTGTCGACCAGTCCTTGGGGTGGATTGCCGGGATTCGCATCATTCTCGCCGCCCCAATCGCTGGTGACAAAGCCCTGGAAACCGAGTTCGTCCTTCAGGATTTGGGTGACGGCATACTGGTTGGTGTGCATCTTCACGCCATTCCAGGAGCTGAGGGAAACCATCGCGCTCATGGCGCCGGCGACAAGTGAATTCGAATAGGAAGCAACATACAAACTCCGGAACGCCGCGTCATTCGTGATCGTGTTGCCTTCGTCCAGCATTCCAGTGACCCCGCTTCCCCAGGAGGTGCCCCCATCCCCAGCGTAATGTTTGATACACGCCAGCACATTGGTCTGCGACGCGCCAAGGCTCGGACCCTGCAATCCCAAAACTGCCGCCGCACCCAATTGGCCGGCCATATCCGTCGTCTCGTCGAACGTCTCGTAATACCGTCCCCATCGCGCGTCGCGGCCGATTCCCACTTCCGGCGCATAATCCCAATGGATCCCCGTGGCCCTGATTTCCACTGCCGTGGCCTGTTCGACCGCTTGCACAAGCGCTGGATCGCGCGTGGCACCCAGGCCGATATTGTGCGGAAAGATCGTTGCGCCATAGACGTTGCCATGGCCGTGCACGGCGTCGATGCCGTAAATCGCCGGGATATGCAACGGCGTGGATAACGCGTATCCTTGGGAGCGATCAGTCCAGTCCGCCCACGCCGTCACCGTGTTGGTCGCCAACACGGTGGCGCCACCGCCCATGCCATTCAGCAGACCACCAAGCCGGTAATCGGCGATGTTCCCGTTGTTGGTCAGAAATTCAGTGGCGACCAGGCCCATCTGACCGATCTTGTCGTTTGTGCTCATACGCGAGAGCAGGTCTTCGACACGATTGCTGACCGATTGATTCGGATCCAGATACGGCACGGGTGCGTTAGTTGAAATCTTGAATTCGAATTGGTTCAGGTTGAAATTTCCGAGGATGATGTCGATGCGCACGATGTGGGTCCCGGCGGAAACATTGAAGGGCAACGGCGTGTTGATGTTCTGGAAACACCACCAGCCGCAGCCGCCGTAATCGTTTTGCACGTCCATTGTTTGCCCGTCCACGGAAAGCCGAAACGCGTAGATGGCGGCATAACCGGGGTCCTGCGCCACGTTGTAGCGCACTTGCGCGACGAAGCTGGAAGGGGCATTCACAGTAAAATTGAGCCATTCGCCTGGAGTGATGTAAGCGAGCGTGTTGCCGCCCGCGTAATTGGTCTGCATACCCACGGGGTCGCTGCGATAGTAATTCGTCACCGAATAGCCGGACGGAGGGGAGTAATGGAAAGCGACCCCTTCACCACCAAGATCGTAGTTCACGGCCTGGATAACTCCGGGAATCGACACGGGCGTTCCGGAGAACGGCGTCGACTGTGCGTTGGCGCGTATGAACGAGGTCAAACCCAACAAGAATGCAAGCTGTATTGCGCGTTGGGGCGCTTGAACTGCGGGCTTCCAGGCAAAAACATGGCCTTTCATATGGAATAGTCCCAATCCCGCATTTTACAGCATGATCGAGCGGAGTGCATCAAGAGTCTCAATTTGTTCAGGTGTTCAATAAGCGGCCTCCACCCGGTAGAAGCGTTGCTGCTGCCTGGCAGAAAACAATTCCTTGAGCTGCATGGTACCGCCTGTACCCACGATGTTGTTCGTTACGCTGGACCAAGTCCCGGTGACGAGGTCGCTGCGGTTCTGAAGTTCGTGCAGCGCTCCGGGAATACTGCCAAAGCTGACGACGGTATTGGTGCCGCCGATAACATTGACGGCAGTGACCCCATACGGCGACTGAGTAAAGACCGCCATATTGTTGTAGAACGCGTCCCAATTGGGGCCCGAATTATTTGCCGCAGGGTTGTAAAGGAACAGCATCGCCTCGGCGATTCCCTCCCCTCCCGGCTGATTGATCAATGAACCGCTGAAGCTGGTTGGCGGATACGAGTGATCGTACGGTGTGATTCTGGCTGTATATGTGTTGCCGGCTCCGAGTGTGATTTCCAGGAAAAGACCATTGGGTGTGTACGCAGTACCGGACAGCGCACCCACTCCATCCGCGTCTTCAACCTGGATATACGGGGAAGCATACCCCATGGCGAACACACGCACG
>CAZAQZ010000299.1:0-2849 GCA_964487175.1 uncultured Verrucomicrobiota bacterium
AGAACCGGAGGTCCGGGTGCCCATGGATCTGCGCAACGCCCTTGCAGCGGCCCCGCGGGCACAGGCATCGTGGGCGGATATCACACCACTGGCGCGCCGGGACTGGATATTCTCGATCAGCACAGCCCGGCAACCGGAAACGCGCCGGCGACGGATTGAGAAAGCGTGCGATATGCTCGCCTCTGGAAAGCGACGATTATGTTGTTTTCCCGGCATCAAATGGCTGATGAAAAAAAACGCAACATCATGCGGAATATGGCTTCCCTTGCCGACCTCTCATTAAGTAGTGACTAGTGATTAGTGTTTAGTGATGAGTTTTATGCGGGTTTCTTGCTTCCCAATCCCCACTCGCCACTCGCCACTCCTATTCACTGAGGCCCATCAGAGGAAGTGTCAATAGTGAGGACGGACCCCTTTCAGCTTCGAAATCCCCCTTGCGCGTTCCTGATTCAGCCCTATACTGTAGGGGAGCGCGTAACAATGTCAGACCTAACGGTGAAGTGATGACCAGAGAAGAAGCAATCTCGCTGGCGAAGTCCCATCTGACGGAGGAAATGAAGTCCCGGTCATCGGGCGGTAATGCGTTGCGAATCGACCGGGATTATGTGACCACCAACGCTGAAGCGCTCGGCAAAATAAAAGCGGAAGCCGGGAAAAAATCCGGTATGCCATTCCCGCCGATTGACGAAGCCGCCATCGTTCCTCACTGGTTCGTGACGTTTACTGTTTTTGCCCCCGAACGCAATCCAGTCGAAGGAACCGTTCAACAACCCCCCATTTGGTCACCATCCTTTCTGAAACTTCTCGGTTTCAATATTTATGACGATGGAACCGTTCAACAACCCCCCATTTGGTCACCATCCTTTCGCGACGCCCTTGGTCTTTGACGACCAGGGAAGTGCGAGGAACGCTACGTAGTCGGTTGAATGTCCGCGTTGAGATGGAACCGGGACCGCGCTGACCTCTCCCTCGTTGTTGATGTTTAGGCACATTGGGCAAAGGGGACCATTCCAGATGACACTCCGCACTCGTTCCGTGACAAAATCAGTTTCTCGTAACTTGTTTGACGACAAGGCGCTACACAAGCACGCAAATCTCTGCTCGTACAATTCGGTTTGGTTTGTGCTGAAGACTGAAGCAGATATTAGCCCTTCAAAGGAGGGGGGGCATAATATGAAGAGCCTAATGGAAATCGACAACCCTCTCGCTGATGAATTGATTCGATCCGAGCGAGAGGAAATTGAAAAGTATCGGTGGATCGAGAGCGAGAAGGCGGGTCGTGACGTCGGATGGAGCCGGGCCAGCGAGGAGTGGAAGCAGAAGCATTTCTCGGGCTGGAAGCGGTCTATCGGCGAGGGCGGGGTCGAGCCGTCTCTGTTTGAAATCCTCTGGTTCCAGCTGAAGGAAATCGAAGCCTTCAAGTGGATTGAAAGCGAGAAAAACGGGCGCGATATTGGCTGGGAGCAGGCGGTCACTGAGTGGCAGGACCGTCATTACCGTGGGTGGAAAGACCATTTAGAGCGGGACAACATGCCGCCGGTCCGCTCCGCCTCGCGTCGCCGGTTGGAAATCCTGGTCTGCTACGTCCTGTTGCCCCTGGCGATCTTGCATTTCGGGCTTGCCCTGTTGCAATCGGCCGCCGGCATCGACTACGCCGACTACATCTGCGGCCATCAGGTCACATACTTTCCCCGGTAGCCGCCTCCGGTGGAATCGATTGCCATGTGGCCGGGGATTGGCAGGCGCCACGTGAACCGTGGTGAACATCCGCCTGCCGTCGTCTGCCTCAAGGCATGAGATGATATATCGCTTAGCGATATATCGGGGTCAATCCGGACAACGGCAGAACCGCGCTCACCGCGCGCGGCTACAGTGGGTCACGGCAACGACGCAGATGGCAACCGGGGCGGAAAGGGTTCAGGCCTCACTATTGACACTTCCTCCACGTTGCCGATCCATCCCGCCTTGAAATCATCCGCAAGCGGAGGGACGCGGGGCGAACTGTTCTTCTTCGCCCCCCCAGGCCTTGCCATCGTCGTCGGCCCCACCATCATGGCCGTCGCGCATGGTCGCCAACCAGAACCGGCAACCGAACACGGTCAACCTAAATCAAGTTGACAGACGGAACGCAGGGGTGCAAATGTAGTTCCAGTTTCATCCCGCGAAAAGGAGCGCGCCCATGCCAAGCCTTGGAATGACCGGGCCGTTTGCCCTAACTGGCGAAGTCATTTGCGCCTTTGTCACCAAAAGGTCGCCCGGGAATTATGCTTTGGGATATACGAACAAAGACGGGTGTTTCTGTATCCAGCGTGTTGGCAGGTCTGATGACGATGTGAACGGGAGACTGCAACAATGCATTGGTGAATCCAAACAGTTCAAATTCAGCTTTGCGGCTTCAGCCAAAGAGGCGTTTGAGAAAGAATGCCGGAACTACCACGATTTCAACAAACCGACCGGCAACAAGATTCATCCTGAGCGGCCCGAAGGTGCGGAGTACAACTGTCCGGTGGAGGATTGCCAGGAACTGAAGCTGTTCCCTGTGTTACAACGCGTTCGTGATTATGAATCTCTCAAAAACGCTGGAGAGAGGATTGCAACGGATGTTGCCGCAGAAGCACGCCCCTTTTTGGTAGACGTCCCCCCGCAAGGGTCACAAGGTTCGCCCGACCGCCATTAAATTCCGCGTGAAGTACGGAAGGGGGCCACTCCTCACTATCGACACTTCCTCCACGTTGCCGATCCATCCCCACCTTAAAATCATCCGCAAGCTGAGGGACACAGGGCGCGGTGACGGGCGTGTGCGGACGAGTCGGGACGTGAATGATTCATTCCGCGGGTCCTCCTTCGCC
>CAZAQZ010000299.1:2949-4416 GCA_964487175.1 uncultured Verrucomicrobiota bacterium
CCTTCGCGTGGCTTCGGCGGACAGGGCGGCGGACACGTAGCGGACATGGCATGGGATGATATATCGCTTAGCGATATATCGGGACGAATCCGGACGCGGAGCGGGCGGGGGCGCGGCCTGCCGGGTTTGGGGTGCGCCGACTTGTCGGCGCTTTGCCGTTCATGTGGTCGCGACACGGGGCCAGCCAACAGCAAAGCGGTGTCAAGCCGCCCCACTCCAAGAACTGCCACCTTGCAGCGCAGAGGCCCACAAGCAAATTCATGTTGACAGGATGCTATTCCTAGAGCATAGTTCGAATGACGCAGATGATTGCAATGTGCATAGGATTGCGAGTCGAAGAGACGACGCGGACGCCGGGTCGGGTGACCCGGCCTACAGGCACAACAGGGGCAGGAGGGCCAAAATCCAGGCTAATCGTGCCTAATAAAGGATAAAATGATTTCGCGGAGAAAAAACGCGACAAAATGGCGCATGGAAGGGGAACCCTGCGAGACTGCGGACGGAATCCAGCTTTAGGGAGGCTAGTGTAACCTAATGTAACCTATTGTAAGTTAAAAATTTTTGTTTGAGGCTGACGGAGGCTGTTGGAGCCCCAAAAACCGGCAAGTCAGCCGGCGTTCTTTGAAATGATGAAAGACAGTTGCTCCAATGAAGACGGGACTGGCGGCAGCCGGAACGCCCGCCCTGCAATGTGGAGACAAAAACGGCTCGAAACGAGGGTGGCGGGAGGCTTTTTTTGGGAGGTATGCGCCGCGCATCTGTTTTTGTACGCCCAAATGTATGTGCCAGGCATGATAAGAAGGCTGGAAATGACAAGGGAAATTGTGGTTTTCGGATGCGGCGGCGGGATGGTTTTGCGTTTGACGGGGGTGGGGGGTTCGCTTAGGATTCAAGTGGCGTTGTGAGAGTGACAAACTCCACATTGGAGATCATTCATCCCGTTTATTTGACATCAGGAGAAAGTTAAAATGGCGATCAAAGTAGGTATCAACGGTTTTGGACGCATCGGGCGGCTGGTGTTTCGCGCGATCTGCGATCAGGGGTTGCTCGGCAAGGAAATCGAAGTCGTCGCGGTCAATGACATCGTGCCGGCGGACAATCTGGCGTATTTGGTGAAGTATGATTCGACACAGGGGAAATTCCCCGGCGAGGTGTACAGCGAGAAATCGAGTCCCTCGCTCGCGGACGACGACACACTGGTTGTCAACGGTCACAAGATCAAATGTCTCGCGGTGAAGGAAGGTCCCGCGGCGCTGCCGTGGAAGGCGTTGGGTGTGGAGCTCGTGGTCGAGTCGACCGGATTGTTCCCCGCCGCCGAGAAGGCGAAGGGTCACATCACCGCCGGAGCCAGGAAAGTATTGATCTCCGCGCCCGCGAAGAACGAGGATGTCACGCTGGTGCTGGGCGTCAATCATACGAAGTACGATCCGTCGAAGCATCACATCGTTTCCAACGCGAGTTGCACGA
>CAZAQZ010000300.1:0-4140 GCA_964487175.1 uncultured Verrucomicrobiota bacterium
ACGAAATAAAGAAAGTGCACTGGGTGCCGGCGTGGGGCCAGAACCGCATCAGCGGGACGCTCGAACAGCGGCTGGATTGGGTCATCTCGCGGCAGCGGGCCTGGGGCGTGCCGCTGCCGTTCCTGGTATGCGGCGACTGCGGCAAGCCGATCCTCAGTCACGAATTGATTTTGAAATTCCGCGAACTTGTGGCGAAGGAAGGCGTGGATATCTGGTTTGAACGCGGTGTGAAGGAGTTATTCGGTGATGTGAAGTGTCCGCACTGCGGTTCCGCGAAACTGGAGAAAAGTCCGGACATCATCGACGTGTGGTTCGAGTCGGGCGTGAGCCATCGCGCGGTGCTGCGGCAGCGCAAGGAGTTGGGTTATCCCGCCGATGTGTATTTCGAGGGAAGCGACCAGCATCGCGGCTGGTTCCAGTCGTCACTTCTCACAGCGATGGCGACGGAAGGCAAGGCGCCCTTTAAGACGGTGGTGACGCACGGATTTCTCGTGGTGCGCGTCGAGGAGACGGGCAAGAAACAGAAGATTTCCAAGTCGGCCGGTAAACCGGCCAACGCCGACGACTACATCAACCGCTTTGGCGCGGATATCCTGCGCCTGTGGGTCACGTCAGAGGATTATCAGGGCGACATCCCGGTGTCAGAGGAAATCTTCGCGCGCATCGGCGAAACCTATTTCAAGATCCGCAACACGATGCGCATCCTGCTGGCGAATTTGTACGATTTCGACCCGGCCAAACATGGGGTTGCGCACGGGAAATTGACGGAAACCGACCGCTGGTTGCTGTCGCGGTTGCAGGAATTGGCAGGCGGGGTGGACAAGGCGTATGAGGAGTTCGAGTTCCATCGGGTCTATCATCTGGTGAACGGTTTTTGCGCTGTGGAATTGTCCTCGTTTTACGTTGACGTGACGAAGGACCTGTTGTATACGCTGGCCCCCAATTCTGCGGAACGGCGGTCGGCGCAGACGGCGATTTATCAGACCGTGGCGACGCTGGCGAAGTTGATCGCGCCGGTGATGCCATTCACGTCGGAGGAAGTATGGAGCGTATTGCCGGCCCGGGAAACCAGTTCGGTTCATTTGGCCGCGTTTCCGATGGCAGACGAGAAATTACGCGACAAGGGACTGGAAGCGCGCTGGGAAAAGCTGATGGAAGTGCGCCGTGTGGCGTCTCTGGAATTGGAAAAAGCGCGGCAAACGGGCCAGATCGGCAAGTCGCTTGAGGCACAGGTGGAAATCGAGCCTGATTCTGAGGCGACAGGAAGGATGCTGCGGGAGTTGGGTCCGTTGCTGGAGAGCGTGTTGATCGTGTCGCAGGCACGCGTCGGCCAGTTGACAGGAGGGCAGTTGAGGGCGAAGGTCATGGCTGCCGAAGGAATGAAATGCGTTCGCTGCTGGCGGTGGACAAAGGACGTCGGCGCGAACGGGAAGCATCCCGAATTGTGCGGGCGATGCGCCGAGGTGATCGAACACATCATGGGAAGCAAGGCGTAAGGGGATTGAAGGATTTATGACGAAGGCAAAGAAGCAACCAAAGAAGGCAGCCGCAGGCCCGGCGAAGACAAAACCAGTCGCAGCCAAGGCACCCAAGAAGATTCCCGCGGTCGCAAAAGCCAAGGCCGTGAAAGAGGTTGAGGTCCCCGAAAACCACGAGCCCAAGCTGTTGAAGCTGTCCAAGGACGACGCCGCCAAGTACAAGAAGCTGCTCCTGGATTTGCGCGACCATCTGATCGATGGCGTCAATTTCCTGGCCAGTGACAATTTGAAGCGCTCCAATCGGGAGGCTTCCGGAGAATTGAGCGGCTACAGTCTTCACATGGCCGACGCCGGGACCGACAATTTCGACCGCGAATTCGCGTTGAGCCTCGTCTCCAATGAGCAGGAAGCCCTCTACGAAATTGAGGAGGCGCTGAAGCGGCTGGAACAAAGCACCTATGGCCTGTGCGGCAATTGCGAGAAGGCGATCCGCAAAGAGCGTCTGCAAGCGGTGCCGTTTGCGCGGCTGTGCGTGAATTGCCAGTCAGGCGTGGAGAAGGACCATCGTCGTCCTGCCCAGCCGACCGGCGTCTTTAGCGAGCATTCCGACGAAGATGGCGACGGCGAAGAGTCCGAGGAGTAACGCTTGAGGCGGGTTGTCCTCATCGCAGCGGTTGTCGCGCTTGCTGATCAACTGACCAAACTGCTCATTGCCGGTTACATTGACGGTCACGAATCACGGGTGATTGTCGACGGTTTCTTCAATCTCGTCAACTGGAGCAACACCGGCGCAGCCTGGGGAATTTTCCAACGATACAATCTCCTGCTGGCCGTTGTATCGGTGCTGACGATTGGTGCGCTGTATGTCTTTCGGCACTCACTTCAACTGGGCCGCGCGGGAAACGGCATCGCGATAGGGTGCGTCACGGGCGGCATCGTCGGTAACCTGATAGATCGTCTGCGGTTAGGCCACGTGGTTGATTTCCTGGATTTCTACACGAACACGGAGCCGGTCGCCTCGTGGTTGGGACGCACGTTGGGGAGCAACCACTGGCCCGCGTTCAATGTGGCTGACAGCGCGATTTGCGTCGGTGTGGTCCTGTATATCATCGCTTCCTGGCGGAGTGAGCATCAGCCGCAAACAGCAGGCGCGCACGCCGGTACCTCCTAAAGATCGTACGCGCCTCTCTGGCGGCGCTCGAACCGTGCCAGCCTGTGGCAGCCTTGCGCCTTCAGGAAGCCGGTCATTTCGGCAAACTTAAATCCAACCTGATCGGGCGCGTGTGCATCGGAGTTGACCGTCAGCGGGATGCCAAGCGCCAGCGCCTGTTTCACGATGGGCAGGCTCGGATACGGCTGTGGCTTGGGTAACTCAGGATGGCGATACCCCGAGGTATTGATCTCCATGCAAACGTCCGCGAGGGACATCTCCTCGAGTGTTCGCGAGATGTCTTCCGCCGATCGTTCTGTGGGCATGTGGCCCGAGCGTTTGATCACGTCGAAATGGGAGATAATGTCGCACAGGCCGCTACGTGCCATCTTGCGAAGCAATTCCAGGTAGCGCGCGTAGTGGGCTTCGGTATCGCCGGGAAAATTCCTGGACCATGAACCAATGCGGCATTGGGAATCGAGATAATGGATTGAGCCGAGGATGTAGTCCCACGGGTAGTTTGCCACTTGTTTGTCGAGGTAATCCTCCAGCCCTTCGACGAAATCCATTTCAAGCCCGAGCATCACGTCGATCTTGCCGCGATACATGAACCGAAGATCCATCACGCGATTGACATAATAATCCAGTTCGTCTTCCTTCATCCGCACATTGGCGCCGAATCCGTGTGGCAGGGGGTTGTGATCGGAGAAACCGACCTCCCGCAGCCCCAGTTCGATGGCGCGCTCGACATAGGCTTCCATGGGCCCTTCTGCGTGCTGGCAGAGCGGCGTGTGCATGTGATAATCAGCAATGATTGGCATTGGAGGCTGCGGAGTCTAACGGTCGGAGGGTGCATTGACAATCAATTTGGTCAACCCTAGTATCCGCGGGATGGAAACCCCGGTCGCGTTCGACAGCAAAGGCCAGCAAATCGTCGGCATGATGCACGTGCCGGACGGCCGTGGCCGTGTTCCGGGCGCGCTGCTGCTGCATGGCTTCACAAGCAACAGGACGGAGTCACACCGCATGTTTGTGAAACTGTCCCGCAAGCTCGCCGATCATGGGATCGCCAGTTTGCGGTTCGATTTTCGCGGCTCGGGCGACAGCGCGGGGGACTTCGAGGATCTGACCATCCGGTCGGAGGTCACCGACGCGTTGGAGGCATTGAAATTCCTCGCACGCCATAAGCGGGTCAATTCACGCCGCCTGGCGTTGATCGGTATGAGCATGGGCGGCGCAATCGCCTCGCACGTCATCGCCCGGGAGAGGAGCCGGGTCAAAACCCTTGTGCTGTGGGCTCCCGTCGCGGAGGGCGAAGGCATCCTCGACGAACTGTCCACGCCCGAGGCCGTTGCGTCGCTCGCGCAGACCGGCATCACCGACCACGACGGCAACCTTGTCGGCGTTCAGTTCATCCGCCAATTTGCCGAGATGCGGCCCTTGCGCGAAATTGCCAAATCCAGGTGCCCTGTGTTGATCGTCCACGGCGCGAAGGACCAAACCGTGCCCGTC
>CAZAQZ010000300.1:4150-4398 GCA_964487175.1 uncultured Verrucomicrobiota bacterium
CAGCACGCCGACATGTACGAACGCACCCTGCGCACCCACAAGCGCATCGTCAAGAAGGTCGTTATTCAGGGCGCCGATCACACTTTCAACAAACACATCTGGGAATCCCGCGCCATCGACGAAACATTGGATTGGCTGGCCGAAACGTTGTAAACTCGGTTGATGCCCTTTCAACTGGTCAGCAAATATAAGCCACGCGGGGATCAGCCACAGGCGATCAAGGCGCTGGTCGATTCAATTTCCGCGGG
>CAZAQZ010000301.1:0-4388 GCA_964487175.1 uncultured Verrucomicrobiota bacterium
CGCGCTCATGGAAAGAACAGGATTCGCTTGGCTAGTCGACCTCCGGTCCTGCCGATGGACATGTCAGCCCGACAGGCGAGGCAGAGCATCCCCATTCGGTTCGCTGCTCCCGCCACATGGGACGCGCAGATCATCATCACCACCCTGCGCTCCCCATCTCATGCTGGTTGCGGCATTTGATTTTGCGCTGGCGAGCGCGTCCGCTGCTTGCTACGTTGCCACCGACCCGGAAGCACTAAGACTTGTGAGCGCACCCGCACCAGATCAGCCAGACGACGGCACGCTGTTGAAATCCATTGCCGGTCGTGACAAGGCGGCGCTTCGCTCGCTCTACGAACGGCACAGCCCCATCCTATTCTCACTGGCCCTGAGAATCCTGGGCAACCGCCCTGATGCGGAGGATGTCCTGCAGGAAGTATTCATCCAGGTATGGAATACGGCGGGTTCTTACGACGAAAAGCGCGCCAAGCCTGTGAGCTGGCTCATCCTGTTGACGCGCAGCCGAGCCATCGACCGGTTGCGGTCGCGCCAGACCCGAATGAGGGCAACCGAAGCGGCGGGTGCGGCCAAACCGGATGATCCACCGACGCCCATCCAACAGGCCAGCGCGTCCGAGGCCCGCGCATTGGTGCGCCGAGCCGTCGACCTGCTGCCTGCCGAGCAGCGCTTGCTGGTTGAACTGGCCTATTTTGGAGGGTTAACCCAGAGCGAGATTGCCGCGCGCCTCGGTCAGCCACTCGGCACGGTCAAGACGCGGATGCGCGCCGCGATGTTGCAGCTTCGCGAGCAACTGGCCGGCGTGTTGCGGGAGGAAACCAAGTCATGACACACGAGTCTTTCCGCGAGCTTGCTCCCTTGTACGTCATCGGGGCGCTGGACGGCGCCGAGTTGGTCGAATTTGAATGTTATGTTGCCGCCAATCGTTCACTGTGCGAAGCGGAACTGAAAGAGTTTCAGGCAGTCGCGGATCAATTGGCCATGTCCGTACCGCAGGCGCAACCTTCATCCGGAGTGTTGCAGCGCGTACTGGCAGCGGTTGAGAAATCGGAGAAGCCAGAACCCGCCCGGACGCCTGTCGCGGAACGATGGCAGCGCAATGGATTCAATTGGCGGTCACTCATTTTCGGCTGGGCTCCCTGGGCAGCCGTGGCCGTTATGTTCGTGTTGTTGACGATCATGACCAACCAGATGCGAACGATGACGCATCGATATCGTGAGCAGCAGGCCGAAGGCGATAAAGACAAGGGGATCCAGGCCAGGCAGGACGAGAAGATTTCACAGTTGAGCAGCAACCTCGACGCGCAGAGCCGCGAGTTCAAGACACAGGTCGACCAGCTTCAAACGGACAACCGGGCGCTGCAACGCGACACACAAGCGTTGAAGGCCACCAACCTGAAACTGGCCGCGGATAAGATCGAGTTGATGCGCGTGGCGGATGAACTGCGAAAGCAGACGGCGCTGCAGGACGCGCAGTTGATCTCGTTGCAGAGACAGGCCGGTGACCAGAGCGCCAAGCTCGAAGAGCTCACTTCCCGGGCGATTCGACTCGTGCAGTTGTCCGACCCGAAGGGCGAAACAAAGGCGGCAGCCAGCGTCTATTGGCAGGATGCAAAAAAGCAGGGTCTGATCGTCGTCTCAAGTTTGCAACCGGTGGTTGAGGGACAGGGCAAGGCCCTGGAGTTATGGGCGATTTGTGGCAGCGAACCGCCTGTTCCGGCGGGCTTGTTCTGGACGGATGCCACCGGTCACGGCGAAATGGAGATCAGGCTTTCCAGCGAAATGGCATGCCTGGACAAGTTCGCCGTGTCGGTCGAACCGGCCGGGGGCAGCACTTCGCCGACAGGCCCCATCGTTCTAGTTGGGCAATAACCCTTTCTGGTTCTGCAGGTTGCGCGCCTGTTTCCGCTCGGGAAAACCCGGGAAAACAAACAGCGATTTTAGCGCCTCGCATTCTTGATTTGGCATGCGATCTGCATTTTTGAAGCCCCATGATGGGTATTATACGAGCCTTTGGCGCGCTGTTCCTGAACAACAATTCGTCTTTGCCTGAGAAACCAGAATCTCCAATGGGTACGGACCAGCAATATCGATGTACCATTCTGGCCATTGATGACGACCCCTCTTTTTTGGAAACACTCCGTCCCGCATTGCGCGACGGGGGCTTCAATGTGCTGACCTCCACGTCAGGTTCGAAGGGTCTCGAGATGCTTCGATTTGCCGGGCGGGAATGCCGCGTGGTGCTTCAGGATTACAACATGCCCAATTTCGACGGATGCGAGACATTGCAACATCTGCGAAAGCTCAATCCGCACGTCAAAGTGCTGGCCCTCACCGGGATTGATCAGAGTTTGCTCCCCGCCAGTTTCCAGGAGGGAGTCGACAAGTTCTTCCCCAAACCATTTCGCACCCGGGACCTGGTCGACGCCATCAATACCCTCGCCGGACTCGAATCGCTGCCCGAGACACCGGGTAATAACTAACCAACCGGCTGCCCGACCTCCTCGGATTCCATATTTTTTCTTGCGCAAGAAGTGTCGCGTGGCAGGTTGCTCCTTGCAATTTGGTTCCCGTTCGTCTACAAGTCGAATCGCGGCGAGAACGCGAGGAGAGTTTCTCAATGAACCCGGACGAAGAGACGAGACCACGGCATTATTGCGGCTTGTTTGGCGTTTACGGCCACCCCAACTCGGCCGAATTGAGCTATTACGGCTTGTACGCGCTGCAGCATCGGGGTCAGGAGAGCGCTGGCATCACAGCCTCCGACGGCGTCGAGTTGCGCACCTACAAAGGCATGGGCCTGGTCGGCCAGGTGTTCGACAAGAACATCCTGCGCTCCCTCGCAGGTCATCTCGCCGTGGGCCACGTCCGCTATTCTACGACCGGCAGCTCGAACATTCGCAACGCGCAACCGTTGGTGGTCGATTGCGCACGCGGTCAAATCGCCATCGGCCATAACGGCAATCTCACCAATGCCGCCCGTTTGCGCGTCGAGTTGGAAGATAAAGGCTCAATTTTCCAGACCACGGTGGACAGCGAGATCATCCTGCACCTGCTCGCGCAGCCGGGGGATGGCGACCGCGCCCATTCGATCGAGGCGGTGATGCGGCGCATTCAAGGCGCCTACTCGCTTGTCATCCTCGGCGAGGATGAACTGATCGGCGTGCGCGACCCGTTCGGTTTCCGGCCCCTGTGCCTCGGAAAACTGTCCGCCCCTGTGTCGGAAAACGCGCCGCAGGGGGTCGCCTACGTTTTGGCCAGCGAAACGTGCGCCCTGGACCTGATCGATGCCAAATATGTACGCGACCTTGCCCCCGGTGAGATCGTGGTGATCAACAAGGAAGGTGTCCGCTCCGTCAATCCTTACGAGAACAGCCAGCAGCCGCAGGCGTTTTGCATTTTCGAGTATGTTTATTTCGCGCGGCCCGACAGCGACATCGCCGGCAAGAACGTCGCGCAGGTGCGCATCAATCTCGGCCGCGCCCTCGCCCGTGAACATCCGGTGCCGGCCGACCTGGTGATTCCGGTGCCCGATAGCGGGAACTGGGCGGCGATGGGGTTCAGTGAAGAAACCGGCATCCCGTTTGGCAATGCGTTCGTCCGCAATCACTACGTCGGCCGGACGTTTTTGCAACCGACCCAGCTCATCCGCGATTTCAGCGTGCGTGTGAAACTCAACCTCATCGAGGAAATGGTGGCGGGCAAACGCGTTGTGGTCGTTGATGATTCGATTGTGCGCGGCACGACCGCGCGGGCGCGCGTGACGACGTTGCGCGAGGCGGGCGCGAAGGAAGTCCACATGCGCGTCAGTTGTCCGCCGCACAAATGGCCCTGCGCGTACGGGATTGATTTTCCGACGCGAAAGGAATTGATGGCCGCGAACAATTCGCAGGAACAAATCCGCGAGTTTCTCGGCGCCGATTCACTCGGCTATCTCACGCTGGAGGGAATGATCCAGGCGACCGGCCTGCCTGCCGATGGTTTTTGCACGGCCTGTTACACGGGCAAGTACCCCTCGCCCGTTGAGTCCGAGATGGACAAGTTCATCATGGAACAACATCGCACCAAGTTCCGCCGCACCGTTTCCGACCTTGTGCAGGAGGACACGCAGAAGCGGTTGCTGTAAGAAGGCAGCGGGATCAATAGCTCCCGGCCCCACACTTCTATCGCCCGGGAGCGCGGTCGCACTGGCATGTTCCACGGACGAGGAACCGACGACCAACAGCCTGTGCTTCTGCTATACAATTCGGCAAGGCAAGTTACCTTATCGCCCTGTCCCTTCATTGAAATGCGAATTCTAGCCGACGTGGACATCAATTGCTGCGGTTAAAGGCATCCAAAAACTTTCCCAAGGCACCCAATGTTGCTACCTCAAGCGGCAGTCCATATGG
>CAZAQZ010000302.1:0-4373 GCA_964487175.1 uncultured Verrucomicrobiota bacterium
GAACCAAACTGACGGCGGTAGGTGTTGGGGGGTGTTACACCTCGACCAATTCTGGTAATTCGTGGGCCACCTCGTCCGGTGGGTCTTGGGATTGGAGATCGGTCGCTTCCTCGGCGGACGGAACCAAACTGGTGGCGGTAGCTTCCGGGGGGGGGATTTACACCTCGACCGATTCTGGTAATTCGTGGACCCAGACCAGCGCGCCCAGTGAGCAGTGGCAATCGGTCGCCTCCTCGGCGGATGGAACCAAATTGGTGGCGGGAGTTTGCGGATGGGGGATTTTCACCTCGTCCGATTCTGGTAATTCGTGGACCCAGACCAGTGCGCCCAGTGAGTGTTGGGACTCGCTCGCTTCCTCGGCGGATGGAGCCGAACTGGTGGCGGGAGTTTACCTTGGGGGGACTTACACCTCGTCCAATTATGGTTCTTCATGGACACAGGCCAGCGCGCCGTATTGGTTTTGGCAATCGGTCGCTTCCTCGGCGGACGGAGCCAAACTGGTGGGTGTAGAAGCCGGTGGAGGGATTTATACTGCGCAAGCCGCGATGCAAACGAGCAATCTCGCGGGGGGCCAGAACAGCGCGATTGAACTGCAATACGTCGGCAGCGGCCAGTTCCTGCCCATCAGTTACGTCGGTTCCGTCTCCGGCCAATGAGGAGAAACTAAGAGAGCGAGGGGGATCAGTCCTCACTATTGACACTTCCTCTGATGGGCTTTCGTTCATGGGTTCAGTTCTCGACTCTCCATAGTTTCATCGAAAGCGGCACGCGGGCCGTTGCACCGAATCAGTCAGCGGGGCGTTGGCGGCAGGGCGGCGGATCCGCCTTTGCCGGGCCTACGGCGGACAGGTCGGCAGACCGAAGCGGGATTGCCAGGGGTGGTTGGGCGAAGCGGGGTTACAAGGAAAGACGACGGGACGGGAAGTCATCTCAGAATCCCTTGGTGGCACAGGCGTCCCTGCCTCGAATCCGATTCGAGGCCGGCCCTGTGAATCAATTTAGGACAGGCAGGGACGCCTGTCCCACCTTTTATGAGAACAGGTCCAGGTCGCCGCGAAAGCGTCGCGCTTCAGAGGACACGGACATCGGGTTTCAGGCCGCCAGACGCAGGAACCGGGGCGTGATGCTGATCCTGGCACCGCTTGATTAAGCATGGTTGTGCCGCTTTGAAATAATCTCGAAAATCGCCGCGGGGACGGGCATAGTCCGTCCGCCGATTTTTACAGCGCAAGAAAGGAATCATGGACATCAGTATTGCAGTCGTTCCCGTCGCGGGACTGGGCACGCGGCTCCTGCCCGCGACCAAGTCTCAGCCGAAAGAAATGTTGCCGGTCGGACGCAAGCCGGTCGTCCAGTACGTCGTGGACGAATTGACACGGGTCGGGATGAAACGCGTGTTGTTCATCACCGGTCCCGGCAAGGCCTCCCTGGAAAACCATTTTGACCTCAATGACGAGCTGGTGCGCGTCTTGCGGGAGACCGGCAAGGAAGAGTCGCTGGCGGAATTGGAATTTGAGCGGGCGGCCATCCAGTATTTCTACACGCGGCAGCGCCAACTGCTGGGATTGGGTCATGCGATTCTCTGCGCGGAGGCGTTCGTGGGCAATCAGCCCTTTGTCGTGGCCCTGGGCGATTCCATCATCGGCCTGCAGGCGCAGAGCGACATCGTCCAGCGGATGAAACACTGTTTCGTGGAGAAGAATGCGGCCGCCGTAATCGCCTTCGAAGAAGTTCCGGCCAGCGACGTGCACCAATACGGCATTGCCAAACCCAAGAGCGACGGCGATCTGTTCGAGATCGAGGATCTCATTGAGAAACCATCCCTGTCGGAGGCCCCCAGTAACCTGGCCATCGCGGCCCGTTACGTTCTGGCGCCGGGCGTATTCGATGCGATTCGACGCATCCAACCCGGCAAAGGCGGCGAAATCCAGATCACCGACGCCATTCGCCTCATGATTCGTGAAGGCGGCAAAGCCTACGGCATTCGCCTCAGCAAAAAAGAACGGCGCTATGATATTGGGAATTTTCAGTCCTATTTCCGGGCCTTCGTGGAGTTTGCGCTGGCCGACGAGAAACAGGGACCGGGCCTGCGCAAGCACCTGGAGACGTTGCTGAATGATCATCATTCGTAAACGCGCCTACGCCCGGGCCGGGCTGCTGGGAAATCCGTCCGATGGTTACCATGGCAAGACCATCTCCGTCATCGTGCGCGATTTTTTCGCGGAAGTCGTGATGTATGAGTGGGAAACCGTGGAAATCGTGCTCACAGGAGAGTACCGGTCCCGGTTCAATTCCATCTACGACCTGGTCAAGGACGTGAAACTGCACGGTTACTACGGTGGCATCCGGTTGATCAAAGCCACTGCCAAAAAGTTTGTCGACTATTGCCGCGCGCATGATTTGACGCTGCCGAACCGCAACTTTTCCGTGCGCTACCAAACCAATATCCCGCGTCAGGTCGGGCTGGCTGGTTCCAGTGCCCTGATTGTGGCGACCTTGCGCTGCCTCATGGAATTCTACGGGGTCGACATCCCGCTCGAAGCCCAGCCCATGCTGGTCTTGTCGGTGGAAAAGGAGGAGCTTGGCATCGCCGCCGGGCTCCAGGATCGCGTCATTCAGGTCTATGAAGGCCTCGTCTACATGGATTTCGACAAGGCCCACGAACATCTCGTCGGCGGTTTGAAATGCTATCATTACGAACCGATGTCCCCCGCTCTGCTGCCGCCCCTGTACGTTGCGGTCCACAACAGCCTCAGCGAACCGACGGAGGTTTTTCACAACGACATCCGCGGACGGTTCGATCGCGGTGAAGCGAAAGTCGTCGATGCCATGAAACACTTTGCCGAACTCGCCGCGGCTGGACGCGAGGCATTGCTGCAGCAGCACACGAAACGGCTGGCGCAACTCATCGATGAGAACTTCGACACCCGGCGAAGTCTTTACAATCTGGCTCCCTGGCAGCTTCAAATGATCGACGTTGCCCGGCAATGCGGCGCCAGCGCCAAGTTTGCCGGCTCAGGCGGCGCCATCATCGGCACCTACGACAGCGAGCCCATGTACCAGCGATTATGCACTGCGCTGACCGCCACCGGTTCCCGCGTCATCAAACCGCAGGTCCAGCCCGATCAAAAAGCTTCTCCAACTATCGATCACACCGACCGCCCCGCCCACTCCGACCAGTAGCCGCGGGCGCTGACGGCGGGGCGTCTCCGAACTGTAGCCGCGAAACTTTTTCGCGCCCCCCCGCGTGCCGCCGTCTCCGCTTTGTAGCCGCAGGCTTAAGCCTGCGCCGTCCCGCCGATTCCTGCACAACTTGCTGGGGTCAACACCCCATAGCACCCGCATCGCTTCCCAGCCTATCATCAGGACATGAAAGCCCATCTCGGGGCGCAGGTCGAATTTTGGATTGGGGAATTAGAGGGAAATGAAACAGTACATCGCGTTGATGATCGCAGTTGGTTCGGTCTTGCTGACGGGAGCCCGGATCGTCGAGGCTCAAACCAACCAAATCACCTCACCATCCCCGCCCGCCACGGACTCGGGTTTGAGCACGATGCTTTCTCAAAAGCAGTTCCTCGGCACGCGCCCTGTGTTGCGGTTGGACGGCGAGTACGTCAATACGCCGGAGGAAGACTATGAAATGCTGGGGATGTGGAGTTCGCCGGTGGCCATGGATCAACCCAACGGACTGCTTGCCGAGCTTTACTTCGGAAACGCCCAGAAGCGCGGTGAATGGCAGCTTGCCTACAAGCGCAGGCTGACGACCCTGGACAGCTCCTGGGAGGCGACGGCGGACGCCAACCCGGATTTCACGGCGTCCCAGCGTGCCGTCGAAGTGCTCAAGGCCAGCTATGCTGTCCTGGACTGGTGGCAGGTGGGAGTCGCCGCCGTTTTCGAACAAAAACCCGGAATCGACACCGGACTCGAACCGCGTCCCTTTGGATTGGGTGGCGGCGAGTCCCTCGCCATCCAAATCGATACAACCATGAAGTTCTAACCGCGGCGCCAGCATCATCGCCGGTCTGCCTCACGCTACTCCTTCCGCGACTCGACATGACCGTCATTGAACAAAACGGTGCGCCTCCCGAAATGGTTGGCCTCGATCTCCCGCAAAATAATGACGTCGGGATCGTCCATCCAGTGGTTGGTCACCCCCGTGAACTCATAACTGTAGTGAGTTTGGTCTTTGGCTGCCGGACAGATGAAGATCCTGGTTGACGGTAAATTGCCCTTGGTAAGGGCATCAAGCGTTTGCGGCAGTCTCCCGCCATTTGATTTGGCATACATGTCGCAGCCAAGGCCGATCTGCTTGACATTACTGATGCACATGGCTGCGCGGGCTTTGCTTCTTGCTACATTGAGGGCGGGCAGCA
>CAZAQZ010000303.1:0-4369 GCA_964487175.1 uncultured Verrucomicrobiota bacterium
TGGAGTTTGTCAGCAACGTGTACCAGGCCGGTGACAAACAAGTGATTCAATGCAACGTCCGCGACATAACGGAGCGCAAGCGGGTGGAAGCAGCTTTACGCCTGATGGCGTCGATTGTCGAATCTTCGGACGACGCCATCATCAGCAAAGACCTGAACGCCATCATCACCAGTTGGAATAAAGGCGCGGAAAGGATTTTCGGCTATACTGACGGCGAGATGGTTGGGACTTCAATTTTGCGGTTGATTCCAACTGACCGGCAGGAAGAGGAGAAGCCAATTCTGGAGACAATCGCGCGTGGAGAAACAGTGAAGCACTTTGAGACGGTGCGACAGGCCAAGAACGGACGGCTAATTGCTGTCTCGGTCTCGGCATCACCGATCAAGGATGGCACGGGCAAGATCACCGGCGTGTCGAAAGTGATGCGCGACGTCACCGAGCGCAAAGTGGCGGAGGAAACAATTCGCCAACTGAACGTCGAACTGGAGCAACGTGTCGTCGAGCGCACGGCGCAACTGCAAAACGCCAACCAGGAACTGGAGGCGTTCAGTTATTCTGTCTCCCACGATTTGCGCGCGCCGCTGCGCCATGTCATGGGCTTCGTGGAAATGCTGCAACAAGACATCGGGCCGTCTCTTTCAGGAAAAAGTCTTAAGCATCTGTCAACGATTTCCCAGGCGGCAAAACGAATGGGGAATTTGATTGACGACCTGCTGGCGTTCTCGCGCATCGGGCGTACGGCTTTGGAAAAGGCGGACGTCAATCTCGACGAGTTGGTCCGGGGGACATTGGGTGATTTTGCGGCGGAGACAAAAGATCGGAATATCATGTGGAACATCCATCCGCTGCCGGTCGTGCGGGCCGATCGCTCCTTGCTGCAAATGGTGCTGGTCAATCTGATGTCCAATGCGGTGAAGTTCACCGGTGCTCGCGCCGAGGCAACCATTGAAATCGGTTGTGCTCCCAGCGGAAACAGCGAAACAGTGATCTTTATTCGCGACAACGGCGCCGGTTTCGATCCGAAATATGCAGACAATCTTTTCGGCGTGTTCCAACGCCTGCACAGTCAGGTCGAGTTTGAGGGCTCGGGCATCGGTCTGGCCAACGTCCAGCGCATCATCCTCCGGCATGGCGGCCGGGTGTGGGCGGAAGGCGTCGTGGACTGCGGCGCGACATTTTACTTTTCGATCCCTAAATAGAGGGAGGCAACCATGAATACAAAACACATCCTGCTGGTAGACGACGATCCCCGCGACGTGGAGATGACACTGGCCGCATTGGAGGACCATAATCTGGCCAACAAGGTCTTTGTCGTCAACGACGGCGAGGAGGCGCTGGATTATCTTTTCTGCCGGGGAAAATTCGAAACGCGCGCGGGCGGTAATCCCATTGTCGTCTTGCTCGACAACAAGATGCCCAAAGTCACCGGACTGGAAGTGTTGAAGATCGTCAAGGCCGACGAGCATTTGAAGATCATTCCGGTCGTGGTGCTCACTTCCTCGCGCGAAACGCCGGATTTGCTTGAATTTTATAAACACGGCGTTAACGCGTACGTGGTGAAACCTGTGAGTTTTACCGAGTTCACGAGGGCGGTCAAACAACTCGGCGTCTTTTGGGGACAGATCAACGAACCTCCCACAGGGGGAGCAGAATCCTCGATTCAAAGGGGTGAATTCATTTCCCCCGGCAAGAAAGCGGTTAAGAATGAAATCCCTGCTCCACATCCTGCAATTGAGGGATGATCCAAACTGTTCGAGGCCCGATAACAGCAAAGACGGACTGTTGAAACAATAGGTCGTGTCCTAATTTGATTTGTGAAGAAGCTTCCTCATTTTCTTGCTAAGGAGCTTGGTTTCGGCGAGAACCTTGTCGGTATCGAGCAGTACTTGTTGTGCGCGTTCTATCAGTAGACGGGTTTGTCCCGTAAACACCGGTTTACCCGTCAGTCGCTTTCTTCTATGGTTGGTTCTTTGCATCTACTCAGCTTGAGAATGCAGATTGTATTGCGTGCATCTGGAATGGGTCGAGGTTCTTGGCTACGAGCGTGAAGTATGTATCATGAGGACAGATTTGTCTGTAGGGGCAGGCCCTGATTATTTTGTAAGGTTTTTCCTTACAACAATTAGATCCTGTCAGGAATTGCCTTACAATAGAATCGCGGTCAGAGCGAGGGGCGGAGTGACGCCCACAGTATGCCCACACCAACCCGGCGCAATCTGGCGCGGCGGGTCGGCGGTTGGCGGGATTGATCAAGCCAGCCCGCCTATGACTATGATCTGCATCGCTAGACCAGGTCGCAGGCCTCGGCAGGCATCCAATGCGCGTCCTTGCCGTCCCATTTGACGTTGCAGCCGATGGGATTGGTCAGGGGTTTGGATACGGATTTACCCCCAAGATGCTCGCGCAAGGCGTTCTCCAGATCGTTGACGGTCATTTTGCTCGTGTCACGCGGGGTATCCACGCCGCGCCCAGTGTAGACCAGTTTGCGAGCGCGGTCGAACACATAAAAGTGCGGCGTTCGGAGCGCCCCGTATGCGCGTGCCACGCCTTGCGACTCGTCATGCAGATACGTCCACGGGAACTTCTTTTCCTCCATGCGATGGACCATATGCGGGAAATCGTCCTCATGGTACGTGTTCTTGCTATTGGAATTGACGCCCACGAATTTCACGCCCTGCGAGGCGAACTGCTCGGCCGTTCGGCGCGTCACTTCGTCCGATCCCGTGACGTAGGGGCAGTGGTTGCAGGTAAAAAAGATGACGAGAACCCTGGCATCGCTGAAATCCGCGAGCCGATACGTTTTGCCGTCCGTGGCGGGCAACTGGAAATCCGGCGCCTTATCTCCGATCTGTAGTGTGAAAGCCATCCTGACCATCCTTTCTGGATTCACTCCAAACTTATCGCGCGAGCGCGTCGGCGACAACCCATTTGTCAAACAGCGGGAAATACAGTTGGGCCTCTGGCCGAATGCGCCGCCGCCAACGTGCCCGGACGCTGTCTGGCGCGGTGGAGGCTGGTTCGGGCCAATCGCCAATCCTGCTCGGTGGCCTACGTCTCCAAGCAGGGCGGTAAGAACTTACCAGCCCGTCAAACCGACGCGAGCACCGCAGTGACGATCCACGGCCTACCGCCAACTATCTGGGCCGGCGCTATCGACGGGGCACAACGATCGTCATCCTGATTTATTGCGGCATGCGGTGTTCACGCCATTGTTTAGCAGTAGGACAAGTCTGATTGTCACCACTATCGCAGGTCTGGCCCAACTCCTGCCCCAGAAACCGATGGAGGGAACCGCCTCGATGGCGGAAAGTCAGAATGAATGGTCGAATTAAAAACAAGCAGTCAGCGTTCACGTTGGTGGAAATCATGATTGTAAGTGCCATCATCGGGTTAATGGCTACCTTGGCCATTCCTGGGTTCGTCGAAGCCCGCAAGCAGACTCAAGGTCGCCTCATTATCAACGATGCTCGTCAAGAGGATGCCGCGATTAAACAGTGGGCACTTGAGACAGGACTAACGGATGGGGCTACAGTCAACACGACGGGGGCTACCACCTACTTGAAGACGGCTTGGGCGACGAATGACGCGCTGGGCAATCCCTACACGTACGGTAATGTGGGCACGCAACAGGTACAGATTGCAGCGGCGACTAAGAAGGCTTTGGCCAAAGTCGGGATTGACTGGGGCCCGTATTAAATCACTCTGGCCGCTCGCTTTTATGAGGAAAATTCTCATTAAGAAACCCCCTCCCAGTTCTTCGCAGGTTGAACAGACGCTCGGGACAGGGCCTTGTCGAGTACCTACCTCGATGCTGGAAATGCAGAGGGGTGTTTGAGTGCGACTAAATTGAATAAAGCTCAACCGCAGCAGCGGCTTCGCAGCCTTACGCCGACCGATTGTCGGCGACGCACCATCGTGATATTGGTGCTGGCTGGACTGATCGGATTGGGCATCCCGGCCCGGCGAGCATGTGCAGAGGGTGCTGCCTCGACAAACCAATCGGCCAGAGAGCTCGCCGATCTGGGTCTTGCCGAGTTGATGAACGTCCCCGTCTACGCCGCCTCTCGTCATGAGCAAACGGTCTCCGAGGTTCCGGCTGCGGTGACGGTCATCACGCACGATGACATTCAGAAATACGGCTACCGGACGTGAGTGACTAACCATCCATTTACTTCCTGAAGACTACTATGGGGTGAACACCCTATGTCGCCTTGCTTATTGTGGTGTGTGTCCTGCTCCTTTTAGTCATGCCGTAAAGGAAATGAAGCTGCAGCAACAGGGGTTGTATCAAGTGCCTACTATCTCAATACCGGCTGAAGATTTGACCAAAACCGCAATTTGTGATGGTGGCGAAATAGTGAAGAATGAT
>CAZAQZ010000304.1:0-4365 GCA_964487175.1 uncultured Verrucomicrobiota bacterium
GGTTTGTCTTTCGATTTGCTTCTACGCAGCTGCGATTTTGTCGAAATCGACGTTCACGAAACGAGCGATGGCGAAGTGGTTGTGTTTCATGATTACCGGCTCAAGCGCCTGTGTGGCGTGCGCGGGCGTTTACGCGAAACGACATTGGCGAAACTCAAGAAACTCAATTCCACCATCCCGACGCTGGCGGAAGTCCTGCGCGCGTGCCGAGGCAAGGCGCGTGTGCTGATCGAAATCAAGCGGGCCGACGCGCGCAAGGTGGCCAGTGTCATCAAGGAATTCGGCATGGAGACCGAGGTCGTTGTGTTTTCGCTGTCCGTGAAGACGATGAGATTGCTTGCGGAGACAAATCCGCGGATCCCGCGGTTCGGTCTGGTGGCCCGCCATTTGCGGTTCGCGATTCGACGATGGAAACGGGCGGTGGACGTGCAGGGACTCGGCGTCAGCCGCCGACTGGTGAAATCAAGCGCTGTCGTGGAACGCGTCCACCGGCAGGGCTGGCGGCTGTTTGTGTGGACGGTGAACCGCGAGGCGCAGATGCGGCAACTGGCGGACTGGGGAGTCGACGGGTTGATCACGAATTATCCCGACCGCGCCAAATCTTGTCTTGCGCGGCGATAGGCTTGCGTTATGCTTGGCGCCATGCTGCAGATTATTTTCAGTGAGGTCAGTGCCAAGGAACTGGCCGCGATGCCGCGTCCGCTGCAACTCGAGCTGATCGACGGATTCCAGTTGCTGCCGCAGGATTTCGAAAAGGCCGATGAGAAATTCGGACAGCTCATGCGCGGTGGCAAGAAAATCTATCGCTACCGTGTGAAGGATTACCGCATTTATTTCGAACGGAAGGACGGCATGATCAGCGTCCTCTGCATCCTGAACAAGAACACGCTGAAAGATTTCTTCTATCGCTCCAAACTGCCCATCTCCGAAGACCAGCTTCTTCAGGACAACCCAAAATTCTGGCAACTTCTCGAGGCGGAAAGCAAAAAGTAGCGCGTCGTTGTTACTCGAATAGCGACAGTTGCTTTTCCCCGGCCCGGCGGAAGGAAGCGGTGGAGAGCGAGGTGCTTTCCTGATTGACGCCGGCTTTGCGGCAGGCGACTTCGAACAGGGCTGAAAATTGTTCGGCGAATATCCCCTGGCCATTCATGCGCGAACCGAAGTTCGGGTCGTTGAGTTTGCCGCCCCGTATGGCGCGGATTGCGGCCAGGACTCTTTCCTTTCGGGCTGGTTTGTGACGGGTGAGCCACTCTTCGAACAGGGGAGCGACCGCGTACGGAAGTCGAATTGGCACAAAGCCCGCCTGTTTCGCGCCTGCTTTCGCTGCGGCGGCGATAATGGACGGCATTTCATGGTCGGTCAGTCCGGGGATCAGTGGGGCGATCAGCACGCCGACGGGCACACCGGCCTTGGACAGCGCTTCAATCGCCTGCAACCGCCGCACAGGCTGCGCCGTGCGCGGTTCCATGATACGCGCCAGTTCGGAATCAAGCGTCGTCACCGAGATGAATACATGCGCCGCATGATACTGTGCCAGTTCACTCAGCAAATCGATGTCGCGTGTGACGAGATAGTTCTTGGTGACGATGCCGATCGGGTTGCGAAATTCCACCAAGACTTCCAGGCAACGCCTCGTGAGTTGCAGTTTGCGTTCAATCGGCTGATACGGGTCGGTCACGCCGCTCACGGCTAGGGTCTTCGGCACCCAACGCTTCGAGGACAACTCGCGCCGCAGCAATTCCGGCGCGTTTTTCTTCACCATGATCTTCGTTTCGAAATCCAGTCCGGCGGACAGGCCCAGGTATTCATGGGTGGGCCGCGCATAACAATAAATGCAGCCGTGTTCGCAACCGCGATAGGGATTGATGCTCGCCTCAAACCCGATGTCCGGACTGTCGTTGGTGGCAATAATGGTCTGCGACGCGTCCTTGAAAAACTGCGTTTTCGGCGCGGGCTGTTCATCCGCAGAGCCGTCCGGATCGACCTCGTAAACAATGCGCTGGAACCGGTTAACCGGATTCTCCGCCGCGCCACGTCCACGAATCGATTTGTCCGGCGAAGGGTCCACAGGAATTACTGTACACCCTTTGTGGCGATGGCCAACCCCGATCTTGAATTCTCTTGAACAATGCCTCCCGCCTCATATTCAATGACGTCAATCATGGCAACCATTCACAAAACGCATCTGGCGCGGATTCTGGGGACCTTCACGGACACGTTTGGGCTTGCCCGCGAAGCGGCTGCTGCCGCCATTTTGTTGATCGCGGTCGTAATCGGTCTTGCAGTAGCGTGGTTCGTGGAGTCTGCTCCGCCCGACATCATCACCATCACAACGGGTCCGGAGGGCAGCGCCTTCCAGTCAATCGCCAACAATTACCGCCCGATCCTGGCGCGCAACGGTGTGTCGTTGAAGGTGCTTGCGTCCCAGGGTTCGGAGGAAAACCTCAAGCGGCTCGCTGACCCTTCGTTTCACGTCGACATCGGATTTGTCCAGGGCGGCGTAACCAATGGGGTGGACACAGGGAAACTCGTCTCGCTGGGAAGCGTTTCCTATTCGCCGCTGCTGGTGTTCTATCGAAGCGCTACGCCGATGGTACTGCTGTCCGAACTGACCGGCAAACGGCTGTCCATTGGTCCGGTGGGCAGCGGCGCGCACTCGCTGGCCCTGGCATTGCTCGATGCCAACGGCATCCAGCCGGGCGGCGCAACCACCCTGCTGGATTTGGACGGGGAAGACGCGACCAAGGCGCTGATGGACGGTAATCTCGACGCGGTATTCTTGATGGGGGATTCAGCCTCGCCGCAAACCATGCGCACGTTGCTGCGGAAGCCGGGAATTCAGCTGATGGATTTCACGCAGGCGGACGGGTACACGCGTCGCATTCACTATCTGAACAAGCTCGAGCTTCCCGAAGGATGCGTCGATTTCGGAAAGAACATTCCCTGGCACGATGTCCACCTGATCGGCCCCACGGTCGAACTCATCGCGCGACCAAACCTGCATCCTGCGCTGTCTGATTTGTTGCTGGAAGCGGCGACCGAAGTGCACGGACGTCCCACGCTGTTCCAAAGCCGGGGCGAATTCCCCGCTCCGCAGGAGCATGAATTCCACATCAGCCCCGATGCCTTGCGCTATTACAAATCCGGCAAGAGCTTTTTCTACCGGCATTTTCCGTTCTGGCTCGCCAGTCTGGTCAACCGCATCCTGGTCGTGTTTGTGCCCGTGGTTCTGGTGTTAATCCCGGGACTGCGCCTCATCCCGGCGGCTTTTCGCTGGCGCATTCGACTACTCATTTACCGGTGGTACCGGGCGTTGCTGGCGCTCGAACGGGAACCATACGAGGAATTGACCCCGGAGAAACGGGAGGATTTTCTCAAGCGGCTCGACCACATTGAGAATGAAGTCAACAGAATGAAAGTGCCCGCGTCCTTCGCCGACCAGTTCTACGCTCTCCGCGCGAACATCAGCTTCGTCCGCGGAAAATTGACGGCTGGCGCGCCGTCTAATTGAGGCAGCAGAGAAAACCGGGCAGTTGCTTTATGATTTCAGTGACGCGATGAACTGCGGCACAGTCTCGTACAGGTCGCCGACGATGGGGACGACTTTCGGGTGCGCGCGCCGTTTGTTCAACGTCATCAATGGGGCGTTGACGTCCTTGTTGAACGCGATGATCGTCGCGCGGTCGCCGATATAATCGATGTGCTGGGGCGCGCCGCTCACGCCGATGGAGATGATGATCTTGGGATTCACCGACGTGCCGGTCTGGCCAATTTGTTGAGTCGGCCCAAGAAGCTTCAATTCCTCCACGACCTTGCGGGTGCCACCGATCATTATGTCTTTCACGCCGAGCTCTTCCAACCGCCTCTTGAGCGGGCCGATGATCAAATCAAAGTTTTCCTTGTTCCGTAACGCGTACCCCACGTCGATGATGAATTCGGCATCCGCAATGGTCTTTGTGTGATGGCCGTTGCCCGCCGCCGCCAGCGTCAGCATCTCGTCACGTTTGTGGTCATATTCCAATTCGAGCGGCACGTGGAACACGCGCCGGGTCGCGGCATGCGCCCCAACGTTTCCACGCACGGTGACGCCTGTGGCAACCGTCATGATGAGCGGGTGTTTCGCCAGATGTGCGACGCGGCTGACGCGCTGCACCTTGCCGCCGAAAACGGGGCAGGCAAGATCCACCTGACGATCGCGCAGAACAATCCCAGAAACATTGTAGCGCGCCTGGACGCGCGGGAATGTCTTGCCGAACCGGGCGAAGAGTTCATTGGCCCACACACCCGAAGCCAGCAACGGAGGCAGGTCGTCCTTCCAGCAAGTCTGCAACACTGCCAGCAAACCGTCAGTCGACGTCCCTGCCA
>CAZAQZ010000305.1:0-3770 GCA_964487175.1 uncultured Verrucomicrobiota bacterium
GGGGGATCCTTTCGGTCACCGATCCGGGGGCCGCGAGTCTTGGCAAACGATTCTACCGGGTGGGCGCGCAGTTTTAGAGAATCGGCAGATGGCCTGGTGCATTCGCCCATTCATCATCAGTGCGAGACAAATTGCCGGTCAGGGTGTTAGAATGCCTGGGATAGTTAAATAACAGCATTTCTAAACAACTTCAGGGCGATAACCCTGGAAAGAAAGCCTGATGAACAGACCCCAACGATTCATCGCCCGAGTCGGACTTGTGTTGTGCACTGTACTGGCTGGCGCGCTGACCGGATGTGTAGTTTATGAGGAACCGCCCCCTCCACAGGCGGTTTATGCGCCACCCCCTCCGCCACCGCCACCGGTGGAGAGTTCGGTCGTGGTGATTCAGAGCGAGTCGGATTTTTACGAACCGCTCAGTCCCTACGGTCGTTGGGTCATTATAGGATCGTATGGACAGTGCTGGAGCCCGACTGGAGTTGATTCCAGTTGGCAGCCTTATTGTAGCGGGCATTGGGAGAGCACAGACGCCGGGTGGTATTGGGTGAGCGACGAACCATGGGGATGGGCGACGTACCATTACGGACGCTGGGCTTGGGACCCGGGATACGGATGGGTTTGGGTTCCCCAAACGCAGTGGGCGCCCGCGTGGGTTGTCTGGCGGGAAGGGGGAGGCTATTGCGGCTGGGCGCCACTGGGGCCGTCCGCGAGATTTGGAGCAACCGGGATCATTAGCGTGGGAGTCGTTGCGCCTCGGGGGTTCGTGTTTGTCGAAGAGAGGCGGATGTTGGAGCCTGTTCGCCCCACGACCGTGATTGTCAACAACACGACCATCATCAACAAGACGGTCAACATCACGAAAATCACGGTCGTCAACAAAACCGTGATCAATGAAGGACCGCACAAGGATGTGGTGGAGCGGGCGACGGGGAGGACAATCCAAACAATTTCGGTTAAACAGCTTCGCCGCAAGCAGGAAACAGCGGCTATGGCCAGTCAGCCGCATTTGAAGGCCTCCCAGGCAACGATTCACAAACCGGTCCAGAAAGAGGCGAAGCCTCAGACCCAGTCGCATGCCCTCACAGAGGAAGAAAAGGCGCAGAAAGCACAAGGAATACAAGCCCGGAAGGAACAAAGAGAACAGAAAGCGGCGGAAGATATAGAGCAGCGGACTCAAGGCGCGCAGAAGCAGCAGCAGGAGAAGGAACAGAAGACCGAAGCGCAACAGCAACGCAAGGCCGAGAGCGAACAACAGCAGAAGGAACGGAAATCCGCCGAGAACGCTGCCAAGGAAAAAAAGAAAGCTGAGCAGGAGGAGGAGCGCCGCGCCAAGGAGGATCAGTCTTCCCAGCAACACTGATCGGTTGAATTGAATTCCAGTTGTGCGGACGCGTCCGGACTTCCGTCACTCGCTCGTCAGCAGGCGGTAACCAATGCCGGGTTCGGTCTTGATGAGCTTTTGTTTGGGATCGGTTTCGATTTTTTTGCGAAGGTGGGTGATGTAGACGCGCAGGTACTGCGACTGGTTCTCGGCATTCGGTCCCCAGACCGAACGCAGCAATTGCTTGTGGGTGACCACCTTGCCGGCATGTTGGACGAGGGCGCGCAGCAATGCGTACTCCGTGGCCGTGAGGCTGATTTCCTTGTTCTTCACCTTCACAATGCGGGAGGACAAATCCACCGTCAGATCACCATCGATGAAGACGGGCTCTTCTGCATGCGGCGCGTGACGCTTCAGCACCCGCAGCCTCGCCAGTAATTCGGCCGACCCGAACGGTTTGGTGACGTAGTCGTCCGCGCCGTTGTCGAGCGCCGCCACCTTGTCCTGCTCTCGGTCGCGCACGGACAGCACGAGCACGGGGGTCTGGCTCCATTCACGCAACCGCTTGAGCACCGTCAGGCCGTCCATGTCAGGCAACCCCAAGTCGAGCAGGATCACGTCCGGACGCTGGGATACGGCCTGTTGCAGGCCGATCTGCCCGGTTTCCGCTTCGCAGACGCGATAATGCTCGGGCTCGAGCATCGTCCGCAACATGCGCCTGATTGGAGCTTCATCGTCAATGATCAGGACTGTGGGATCGGTGATCATGAGGGGGGTGTCTCCGATGTGTCCACGGGAATGCGAATCGTAAATGTCGCGCCGCGGCCGGGGTTGTTTTGTGCGTGGATGTCCCCCCGGTGCGCACGAACCAGGCCTTGCACGATGGAAAGCCCCAGGCCTGTTCCACCCGGCTTGGAGTCCTGGCCCCGATAGAATTTCTCGAACACTTTCATTTCCTCGCCGGGCGTCAGCCCCTTTCCGCGATCGGAAACACTCAACAACAAATTGCCGCTGTCGAGTCGCGCTGACAGTTCGATCGGTGTGCCGGGGGGGCTGTACATGGCGGCGTTCATGAGCAGATTGCAGATCGCCTGTTCCATCATTCCAAAATCCAGCCGCACCAGGGGCATTCCCTCGGCCACGGAGATTTGTATGCGTTCAGTCGAGATCTCATTCTTCGTCTGGTCGGCGGCGGACTGCAGCAAATCGCTGACGTCGCACCATTCGAAGTTCAGAGGCAGGCGCCCGGTCTCGATGCGAGTCATGTCGAGCAGGTTGCTCACAATGCGACCGAGGCGCGTGTTGGCCGACTTGATCTCGTCGAGAAATGTCTTGCCCAGCGGAATCTGCGCTTCCTCCAGTTGAGTGTCCAGGCCGTCTGTCGCGGCGCTGATCACAGCCAGCGGCGTCTTCAATTCGTGCGATACGGAATCGAGCAGCGTGCGGTGCAGCCGGTCCGACTCTTCCGTCACCCGAGCCTGGTTCGCATTTTCGATTAAGCGGTACCGTTCAATCATAACGGCTATCTGGCTGGCAAACATTTCCATCAACTCGTGGTCGTCGAGCGTCAATGTCTTGCGGTCCTCGAAATTCAGGCCGAGGACGCCCAGTTTGCTCTTGGAAGTCATCAAAGGCAAATAGAACGCTTCTGCGTCCGGCAGGGTATCCGTAAATCGCCCGGCGACCTGCGATTTCTGGAATGCCCATGCCGCGACGGCGCACTCCTTTTCACCCGGTTGAAATGTGCTGGCGGCATGGGCGGAGCGGCTCAACGCCCCCTCTGCATCGGCCAGCAAAACGGCGGTCCTTGCCCGAAACAGTCCGTCCACTTCCTTGATCGCGCGCTCCAAACCGTCCGCCAACGACGTGCTGGCAGCGACATTCTCGAGCAACCGGTTCAGTGCCGAGGCACGCTGCTCGCGCTTGCGCTCCCCAATCTCGCGAACGCGCAAGCGGTTGGTCATCCGACCCATGACCACCGCGATAATAAAATACATGGTGAACATCATCTGATCATGCAGCGAATTGATCCGGAACGTGAACGCAGGCGGAATGAACAGGAAATCCCACAACATGGCACTCAAGGCGGCCACGAACAGCACCGCCCAGCGGTTCAATAGGGAGGCCAGCAGCACCACCACCAGCAGATAAATGTTCCCGATCGCCTGGTAGGGAATCAATTTTTGCGCGAACCACGAAGCCACCGTCACAGCGGCCACCACGCCCGCGCCCACGCCGCAATCCCGCAGCAGATGGCCACTGAGCATCCGCCCCAGGGACGGCAGCCGGGACGGTTTGGCCTTTTCGGAGCGAACGACGTGGATGTCGATTTCCGCACCGCGGCGCATCAGCTTGCTCACCATCGAACCGCCGCGAATCAGTTCCCAAAACGGGTTTCCGGCGGGTCTGCCGACGACGAGCTGGGTTACGTCGTTCTCACGCGCGGCCT
>CAZAQZ010000305.1:3780-4354 GCA_964487175.1 uncultured Verrucomicrobiota bacterium
CTTCCGCCAGGTCGTCGCCATGCGTCATCACGACTTCCGCACCCAACTGTCGCGCCAGTGACAGATTCTTGGTCAACCGCGTCTTGGCATCTTCATCCAGGGGCGAGGAGGTCTCGACGTAGATCGCCACCCATGGCGCATCCATCGCCGCGGCGATCCGCCGGGTCCAGCGAATGAGCGGACCGCTGAACGGGCTGGGCCCAATGGCCACCGCCAACCGCTGGCTGGTCGTCCAACGACCCCCGATCCGTTTGGCGCGCATCACGTCGCGCAGTTCCTGGTCGACGTGCTCGGTGGTGAACCGCAAGGCCATCTCGCGCAAGGCCGTGAGGTTCTCCTCCTTGAAAAAATTCTCGGCGGCGGTTGCCGCGCGCTCGCCCATGTACACCTTGCCCTCCGTGAGGCGTTTGCGCAGTTGTTCAGGGGTCAAATCGATCAGCTCAATCTCGTCGGCTTGGTCGATCACCGAGTCGGGCACCGTCTCGCGGACGGTGATGCCGGTAATTTGCTGCACCACATCCATGCGGCTTTCGAGATGTTGGACGTTCAGGGTGGAGTACACGTCGATGCCCGC
>CAZAQZ010000306.1:0-4345 GCA_964487175.1 uncultured Verrucomicrobiota bacterium
TTCTGCAGATGCGTCTTCGTCACCTCGATGTAATAGCCGAACACGGAATTGAACCGCACTTTCAGCGACGGGATGCCCGTGCGGTCGATCTCACGCTGCTGCAACGCCGCGATCCATTCCTTGCCCTCGCGCGAACCACGGCGCAATTCATCAAGTTCGGCATTGTAGCCGGGCTTGATGATTCCCCCTTCCTTCAACCCCAACGGCGGCGCGTCTTCGATGGCGCGGGCAATTGAGTCCTGTAATTCAGGCATCTCCGTGATGGCGCCGGCCAATTCCTCCAGCAACGCGCAGCCTGACGCCACGCCTGTCAGTGTCTTCTTCAACTTCGGCAGCACGGCCAGCGATTCCTTCAACGCCACCAGATCGCGCGCGTTGCCCGAACCTACACTGAGCCGGCCGAGCGTGCGTTCCATGTCGCGCACACCGCGCAACTGTTCGCGCACATCGGCCAAAGCATGCGCCTCGCCGCAAAACTGCGCAATCACGTCCTGGCGCGCGACGATAGGCCCAACCTGTTTCAATGGGTGCGTCACCCATTCGCGCAACAATCGCGCGCCCATCGGCGTGAGCGTGCGGTCGAGACAGCCCACCAGCGTGTGACGGCGGTCGGAGCGTGATGATTCAAGCAACTCGAGATTGCGCTGCGTCACCGCGTCGAGCACCATGAAATCGGTGACGGTGTAGACGCTGAGCCGGTGAATGTGTGACGTATTACGTCGCAGCGCTTGCTGGAGATAATGCAGCGCCGCGCCTGCCGCACCGATGCCAATTGTCAGCTCCCCTGCCCCGAAACCGTCCAGCGATTGCGTCTTGAAATGGTCGCGCAACGTGAAGAACGCCGTCTCGCGCTCGAACGTCCAGCCATCGTGCGGCGTGACGGTGCCGGCGACCAGCGCTTTCGCCTCCTCCAGCCATTCAGCGGGAACGATGATCTCGGCGGGGTGAGCGCGGGCCAGTTCATTTTGCAATTGATCGGGCGTGTCGAGCTCGGTCACCTTGAAGTCACCCGTGGTCAAGTCGACAAGCGCCAGGCCGAATTTACCGTCGCGGCACACGGCCCCGAGGAAATTATTACGTTCGGCGTGCAGGATGTGCGTGTCGAAATGGGTGCCGGGGCTGAGGATTTGCGTGACATCGCGGTTGACAAGCTTGCCCGGCGTGGCCTCTTCGAGTTGGTCGCACAAGGCGACCTTGCGGCCGGCGCGCAGGATCTTGCCGATGTAGGACTCGGCGGCGTGGTGCGGGATGCCGCACATCGGCACGCCGTTGCGGCTGGTGAGGGCGAGATTGAGCAATTGCGAGGCGGCTTTGGCGTCGTCGAAAAACATCTCGTAAAAATCGCCGAGCCGGAACAGCAAGAGCGCGTCGGGCGGAATCTGGTGCTTGACCCGCCGATATTGCTGCATCATCGGGGTCAGCCCGTCGGAATCCTGCTGGGACTTGCCACTCGCCATCGCGGCTGGATTATAACGGCAATGGCGGAACGGTCACGCCTGAAAACACGTCGGCCGGATTTCCACACGTTGGGAAACCCGGCCTGGCGTTTGAATCTCCGATCACTTTGCCGTTTTCGTTGCCGATCGTTCAACAACTATGCAGGCATCGCGATCGTCTTAATTTTCTCCGTGCGACAGCAGCAGATCGTTCCGCGACTTCGACACGGCGGGGACCTCCTTGTGCCTCCTCGGGCATCCCCCCGCCCGATGGTAATCCCGTTTAGCATCAACCTTGCCAAAGTTGGAATTGGCCGCCGGCGCAGATATTTTCGGCGGGAGTTACATGAATGGCCATCGGGAGCGGCCGGATTTGGACGCACCGGCACAAAATTGTTCCGGACAAACGGGCTTCAGCGAGCCAGCATTTCCTTCAATGCGGCGCGGAGCTGTTCGATGTCAAACGGCTTCTCGAGAAGGCTGCAGCCGGAGCGATAAACGAAGTCGGCAAACCCGGCGTGGTGGCTGGCCTCGCCGGTGATGAATAAAAACCGGCTCGCCAGGTATGGATAGCGCTCGGCAGCCTCGCGGTAGAGCGCCTCGCCATCGATGCGCGGCATCATCAAATCGCAGATCACTGCCTGGTAATCGGTGGTCTGCAATTTTTCAAGGGCCTCCATGCCGTTGCCGGCGATTTCGGGCGTAAGGTTCTCGCGGATCAAAACCTCATTCAGCAGGCTGGCGAGCTCATAGTCGTCCTCGACAACCAAAATGCGATGGACGATTTGAACGGGGCGAGGGGTTTCCGGCATGGCGGGGACTAGACCAGTTCGTGTTCAATCCGTTCCAACAGCGCGTGAAGGATCAACGTGTGCGCCTCCTGGATGCGCGCGGTGTCGGAATGATGGACGATTAATTCCAAGTCCGCCTTCCCCTTCGCCTTGCCGCCATCCTTGCCGAGCAAGGCGACCGTTTTGACGCCAAGTTTTTTCGCCGCCTCCAGCGCGCGCAGGATGTTGGGGGAATTGCCGCTGCTGGTGAAACACACCAACAGATCGTTCTTGCCTGCCAGCCCTTCGACCTGACGAGCGAACACTTCGTCAAAACCAAAATCGTTTCCAATGCAGGTGAGAACTGTCGGGTCCGCGTTCAGGCAAATGGCGGCGAGCGACCGCCGATTGTGTTTGTAGCGCCCGACCAATTCCTCGGCCAAATGCAGCGCGTCGGCGGCGCTCCCGCCGTTGCCGCAGGTGAGCAATTTGCCGCCGGAACGCAGCGAATTGACGGCGGCATCCGCGATCCGCTCGAAGGCTGGTTCCTGCGCCAGCAACGACTGGAATGCCTCGCAAGCCTGGGCCACCAGCTTGGGCAGGATCGGTTCCTTCATGCGCCATCTATACCCAGTGTCCCCGACGGGTGCAACGACTTTATTGCCGGGTCGGTGCGCCTCACTGCAGGACTCGACTCAGTACATCCTGCTGGCGGCAACTTCGCACTGGGCTGACTGCAGCGCCGTGTGAATCTGGCGGAGCAATCCCTGGGTTGGCTGCCGGAAGACGATTTCCAGGTTGCCGAATACGGGATCAGCGTGTACTCGCAACACGCTCGGTAATTGACGTATCTGTTCGGCAGCCAGCTCCAGGTAGTCGGTCTCCGAACCTCGGCGGACAGACAGCCTCAGCGTTCCCATGTCGCATTGTTGGTTCAATTGCATATGACTTACCCCTCAACCCAAAAGCTAGCGCCTCATCGCGGCGGTACTGTTACGAACAGACTCCAAATCGGCAACTTCGGCGGATCTATTTCAGCTGAAAGAACCGGGAGCGCAGCCGTCGTTTTGGTTCATCCGGTCGTGAACGCGGGTTATGGGTTCATTGATCGACCATCGAATCACGACTGCGCTCCCGTAATGTTTGTTCATTCGCCGGAGGCAGTTAAGCCGCAAGATGTGGGAATTGCGTGGCGCGGAGGCAACAATTACGTGTCAGAAAAAAAAGCGGAGTGGCGAACCAGTCGCACTGCGCTCCCGATTCTTCTGTTGGTCTATTACGGGACCAAACGGATGCGATAGTACCGGCTCGGTGCGTTGGTTGCACCGCCCATGTCTAGGTAGTTGGTCGTCACCTGGCCCACGCCTGGCAAGAGCAACTGGGAACCGATATCGGTGTAACTATTGGTGTAATCGCCGCTCGGCTTGCCCGGCGTCACCTGCACCTGGTTCGTCGTTCCGCCGTCGCCGATCCACGTGATCAGGATGTTACCACCCTGGCTTGTGATTGACGTGATCTGCAACACGCTCACCAACGCCGCCGTCGAGGACGAGGCTGTGCAACCATTGGTGTCCGTTACTGTCACCGTGTAAGCCCCGCTGGCGGCCGCCAGCGCGTTCGTGATGGACGGATTCTGGGTGCTGGCGGTGAAGCTGTTCGGCCCGGTCCAGCTATAGGTGACATCCGGCACCGTGGCGGCCGTCAGGTTCAACGTGTCGCCCTGGTGGATGGGGCTGTTGCTGCCTGCGGTCGGTGTGGCCGGCGCCGGATTGACCGTTACCGTGCCGGAGCCGCTGTTGGCGCAACCCGTCGTGCCATCCGTGACCGTCACCGTATAGGTCGTCGTCGAGGCTGGCGAGACCGTGATCGATTGGGTGGTCGCGCCGCCCGGACTCCAGAGGTAGCTCGGGCTGGACGCACTGCTGGTCGCCGTCAAGGTAGTGGACACGCCGCTGCAGATCGTGGCCGAGTTGACGCTGGCCGTCGGCAATGGATTCACTGTGACCGTGCCCAAGCCGCTATTGGCGCAGCCCGTCGTGCCATCCGTGACCGTCACCGTATAGGTCGTCGTGGAGGCCGGCGAAACCGTGATCGATTGGGTGGTCGCGCCGCCCGGACTCCAGAGGTAGCTCGGGCTGG
>CAZAQZ010000307.1:0-4337 GCA_964487175.1 uncultured Verrucomicrobiota bacterium
AGCGACCGCATCATGAACCGCTACGGCGACACGCCGCTGGGCATGGTGGAAAGCGCGCTGGAATTTGTCCGCGTTTGCCGCAAGAACGGCTACCACGAGATCATTCTCTCCATGAAAGCCAGCAATCCGAAGGTGATGATCGAGGCCTATCGGTTGCTGGTCGCGCGATTGAGTGAACTCGGCTCCGATTGGAATTATCCGCTGCACCTCGGTGTGACCGAAGCCGGCGAAGGCGAGGACGGGCGCATCAAGTCCGCCATCGGCATCGGCGCGCTGCTGGAGGACGGCATCGGCGACACGGTGCGCGTCTCGCTGACGGAGGACAGTGTTCACGAAATCCCGGTCTGTCGGGAATTGGTCAAAAAATACAATGCACTTTGGGAATTCCAGCGCAGCAATAGACTGGCGCCGCGGCCCGTCATTCAAGTCTCCGAGAAACGCGATCCGTTCACCTACACGCGCCGCTCCACGCCGGAGCAATTCATCGGTGAGTTGCGCCTGCGCACGGGCAAAGACCATCCGCCCCGGGTGGAAGTGCCGGTTCCCGCGACCGTGACCATCGGTCAAATCCAGCGAATCACGACCGCCGAGCCGGACACGTTCGCCGAGATTCTGCAATTTCACGTGAAAACGATGGCGGACATCGGCAAGATCGCGGCGCTCAGGCCTGAATTCCGCAAGCGGCACATTCATACGCCGATCGCTGTGAAACTCGACAGCGCGGAAGTCAATTTGCCCGTTCTCGATGTTGCCGAAAAGATCAACGTCCCATTCGATGGCAAGGAAGACGCGACCGCATTGTTGAACGATGCGGCCAAAGTCACCGTGCAATTTGATGTCGAGGCAGCTTCGCCCGAAGAGTTTGCCGCCAATTGCGGCAAGCTGGCTGATGTGGTTGCCAAACATCGCAACCAACAGATTATCCTCGCAGTCGGCAGGGTGGAAGGGATTGGTCTCATCGGCGCCTACCGCATATTGACGGCGGTGTTCGATGCCCGCGGCCTGGTGTTACCAATTTTGATTCGCGACCGCGTTAGCTCGACGCTCTCCCATCACACGCAGCAGAACGCGCTGATTGCTGCCAGTACGCACATCGGCGCGTTGCTGTGCGACGGCATCGGCGACGCGGTGGAAGTCACGGGCGAGGACGATTTACTCAAGGCGGTGAAACTCGCATACAACATTTTACAGGCAGCCGGCTCGCGCACGTTCAAGACCGATTACGTGGCCTGCCCGAGTTGTGGGCGGACATTGTTCGATCTGCAGACGGTGACGGCCCGAATCAAATCCCGCACATCGCATCTCAAGGGCGTGAAGATTGCTGTGATGGGATGCATTGTGAATGGACCGGGCGAAATGGCCGACGCCGATTTTGGATACGTGGGCACGGCGCCGGGCCGCATCTCGTTGTGGGTCGGGAAAACGCAGGTGAAACAGCACATTCCCGAGGAGCAGGCAGTTGACGAATTGATCGCGCTCATCAAGGAGCACGGCAAATGGATCGATGCGCCGCCCGCGGCCAGTGACCAAACGAAGGAAGTGGCGCTCAGCGCTCATTAAGAGGTGATCCCATGAAGCGATCCGGAATGATTTTGGCGGTGCTCCTGTTGACGACGGCTGCACGGGCGGCGGACCTGACCTGGGAACACGATTACGACAAGGCCCTGGCTTCAGCCAAGGAGTCGAAGAAGATCGTGATGGTGGACTTGTACACAGATTGGTGCGGCTGGTGCAAGAGGCTCGATCGGGACGTATTCGCCAATCCCGACATTCAAGTGAAACTGGCAAAGAATTTCGTTCCTTTGAAAATCAACCCCGAGAAGAGCCAGAAGGGCTCCGAATTGGCGGGCAAGTTTAAATTGCGCGGCTATCCCTACATCGCGTTCATAGACGCGGATGGGAACAAGATTTCAGTCATTGAAGGCTATTTGCCGGCGGCTGATTTTGGCAATGCACTGGATGGTGTGGTGAAGAAATCCGGGAAATAACCGATGGGAGTGATCCGTCCCTGGAAGATCACCCGTTCGGAGCCGGTCGCCGACTGCCGCGTTTTCAAGGTGCGCAAAGACGTCATCATCTCGCCGCGCACGGGCAAATCGCACGACATGTTCGTCATCGAAAATCCCAACTGGCTCAATGTGGTGCCATTGACCGCGGATGAGCAGGTAATTTTGGTCGAGCAATGGCGTCACGGCACGCGGTCGGTGCACCTGGAGACGCCCGGTGGCCTGATGGATGAAGGGGAAACCTTCGAGCAGTGCGCGCGCCGCGAGCTGATGGAGGAAACCGGCTACCAGGCCGGGGCCATCATCGCGCTGGGCCATGTTTATCCCAATCCCGCCATCCAGACCAACGTGCAATATTACGCCCTGGCGACCGATTGCCGCAAAGTCGCCGAGCCGTCCCTGGATGATGCGGAAGACATCAATGTGCGCCTCGCGCCGCTGACGAAAATTCCCGCCATGATTCGGTCGGGCGAGATTGATCACGCGCTCGTCATCGAAGCATTCTACTGGTTGGATCTTTATCGGCAGGACAAACATGGCCGCGCTGGTTGACAAGTTAAACGAGATTTTGGCGGACGAATGGGCCTGTGTCCGCGTGCTGCGCCGCGCTGAACCCAAGTGTGACGACCCGGGCCGCCTGGAAATGATCAAGCGCGTCCGCAAGGATTGCAGCGTCAACTGCGTGAACCTGACCAACGTCATCCGCTCGCTCGGCGGCCGTCCCACGGACGTGCCCAGTCCGCGGTTCTCGATTCAACTCGCCGGCGAATCGCTGGCCGAAATCCTTGACCTCGCCCAATCCGTGCAGAAACACGTCGTGGACGAAATCACGGCCTTGATTGACGACTCGCAGCTCCAATCCAGCCGCACCGCTCTCGCCACCATCCAGCAACTCCACAAGGAAGACATCCGCTGGCTGGCCACGGTGCTGGCACCGTGACGCCGTCCTGCTGTTGCCGCGCCTAGTTGTGCTCCTCTCGCTGTTGAAGCGCCTTCAAATACTCAAGCGCAGAGCGCTTGCGAGGATTGGGGTCTGCAGCCGCTTCCTTCGTGTTAATGAGTGTCGGTAAATCCAGAATGGCCACGGTTTGGCTTCCCAGATTCATCGATTGGACGTGCGGCATTGCATGGTTATATGATCCGACTCCCAAGACCTCGCTGAGGATGTCGAGGTCGCCAAACTTTGTATTCAAGGCGAAGACGGGTTGCCGCTGCAGAACGGAATCGGACAGGGGCTCGTCCCATTGCGCCTCGATTTCCGCCAGGGCGGCGAGGAGCCGGCAACGGTTCGCCGGAGTATCGGCGTAAAGAATATCTAGGTCGAAGGTTTGCTCGGGGCAGCCGTACAACGTGGCGGCGAATCCGCCAATGGTGACGTATTCGACCTTGTGCCGGTTCAGCGCCTCGACGATTTTTCGCGGATCGAACACAACAGGCGTTGCTCCTTGGCTTTCCGATCGATTCTCGGCCACTGGCCGCGCGCTTCGACTTCACGTAGCGCGGCCATCAAGGTCTCAACCCGTTCGTCAGGGGTCTTGCGCAGGTTGCGACGGATCGTTTCGTCGAGATGCAGATTCATCATGCGAATTCTATCAGGGGCGTCCCAAAGTCACAACACTTCAACTGTCATTCCGGACAATCCAGTAAGGGGCTTGTTTTACCCGCTTTCAGCGGCTGAGCTCTTAAGGGGGGTGCCGTAGATTCCTCTTGCAAGATGGGCATTCTTCCGCTAGTTTTCCACGCCCTTAGCGATGAAAGACAAAATACATCCAGAGTACGTTGACGCGATCATTCACTGCGCCTGTGGTCATATCATGAAGACCAAGTCCACGCGCAAGGACATGCGCATTGGTATTTGCTCGCATTGTCATCCCTTTTACACCGGCACACAGAAGTATGTGGACACAGCGGGACGCGTGGAACGGTTCCAGAAGCGCTACGCCAAGTCGGATGCTGCCAAGGCCGACGCCAAAGTCAAAGCCAAGGCCAATTAGCTGCGTTGTTGGAAGGATTCGGCAGAAACGTGAGGTTTCCTGCCGAATCTTTCTTTTTACCCCATGAACGTCCTTCCCAATATCGAAAAATTCCGCAAGCGCGCGTCCGAGCTTGAGGCCGAACTTGCCAATCCGTCGGTCTATGCCGATCAGCGCCGCGCCGGCGATCTGGCGCGCGAACTTCAGCGGCTGAAGAAACTGATGGCCGACCACGCCCGCTGGGAGGCGGTCCAGAAACAGATCGTCGAGAACGAGCAACTCGCCGCTGGAAACGATCCCGAGATGGCCGAATTGGCCAGGGCCGAATTGGAAACGTTGGGCAAGGAACTGGAGAAAG
>CAZAQZ010000308.1:0-4312 GCA_964487175.1 uncultured Verrucomicrobiota bacterium
GGTAGGGAAAACTAAAACCTTTCTTCTTGGCGCGCTTGACCATGTTATCGAAGCCGTCTTCTGGATAACCGACGGCGTCGTTGGAGTTAATGGCGACCAGTTGGACGCTCTTGTCAGCGTAATCGCGCTGAATGCTGATCAGGCGGTCCTCGTAGGCCTGCGCATACGGGCAGTGATTGCAGGTGAAAAATACGACGACGACTTTCTTTTCCTTGAACGAAGCCAGCGCGCAATCCTTTCCATCAATTCCAGGAAGCGTGAAATCCGGGGCACGCTGTCCGATCTCAAGTTTTTTCATGGGCTGTCCCTGTTGCCTTGCTGGTTACGATTCCTGTCTGGCCCACTCGCCGACCCACCTCATACGTTACCAGCCCGGCCCGAAACGTCAAGGCCCAGCCGACCCCTCCCATGCGAAAGAGGTTGAGCGGGCGCGAAGATTCTGTTACAGACTTCGCCATACCGATTACTGGATGCAACTTCGATGCCAAGCTTAACCCTCTTGTTCCAAGGAAAATCCACGTGAGCGAAACTGCACTTTCCAAGCGCGCGGCCGCCGCATTGAGCGCAAAAATCAAGGAGTTGCCCTCCCATCGGGTCACGATCGGTCTGGACGGGTTCGTGGACGAAATTGTCAGTATCGTGGACAAACGCGAATCGAAGGACAAATTCAACCGGATTCCCACGCTGTCGGCATTTGCCGAGCGGATCGGCCGCGCCGCCGGCAAGGGCACAAATGCCGAGTTGGTCGTCGAGCGCACCAAGCTCGGGGGAAACGGCCCGATTATGGCCAATGCGCTGGCTGTGCTTGGGACGAAGGTCACTTATATCGGCAATCTCGGCTACCCGAAACTTCATCCCGCGTTCAACGAATTAGCGGAACGGGCGACTGTGCTGAGCGTCGCCGAACCGGGACACACGGACGCGCTGGAGTTTGATGATGGCAAGCTGATGCTCGGCAAGCATGAGACTCTTGAAGAAGTGAGCTGGGAAAATCTTGTGAAGCGCGTCGGCAAAAACCAGCTCGCGCAACTCCTCAGCGAATCCACGCTGATCGGGCTGCAGAATTGGACGATGCTGCCGTATATGAGCGACATCTGGCAGCACATTCTGGATGAGTTCTGCCCCGCGCTGCCCAAGCGCGCCCATCGCCTCATTTTCTTCGATCTCGCCGATCCCGAGAAACGCGATCCGCAGGACATTGCCCACGCCGTTGAATTGGTGGCGAAGTTCCAGAAATATTTCGCGACGTACCTCGGGTTGAACGAAAAAGAGTCCTTCGCGATTGGCCATGTACTCGGCTACAAAGGCCCGACTGAAGGGGTCGAGGCCGTCAAAGCGGTCGCCAAGTTCATCCAAAGCAAAATGAACATCGCCGGCGTTGTCGTCCACCCGCGTGCCTATGCAGTCGCCGCGTCCGCCGACGGGGTCGTCAAGGTCGACGGCCCGTTTGTCGAGAAACCACTCATCAGCACGGGTGCGGGTGACCATTTCAACGCGGGCTTTTCACTGGGCAAGATCATCGGTGCCGACGATGAGATTGCCCTGCAACTGGGCGTGGGCTCTTCCGGCTATTATGTACGTACCGCCAAGAGCCCTTCGGCAGTGGAATTGGCAGAATTCCTGCAGTCACTGTGACTATGAAGAACCATCAAACCCTTGGATTGGTCGTTTTGCTCGGCCTTTTGGTCGTGGTGAACATCCTGGTTTATTGGTTCGTGATATGCCGCGCGTTGTATAAGCACGGAGCCAAATTTCCCACAGGATTCCTGTTTTGGCGGGTGTTTAAGGATCTGCGGACCTACCGCGACCTTTGTAAAGCCCACTGCCAGTCATTGAGCCCCTATTACTGCACCTTCATTCTTTCCTGGTTCAATCTCCTTCTGGCGCTGGGCACGGCACTGCGCGCCCTGTGGGAGCAGACCCATATGATGCAGTAGACAGGCCTCTCTTCCCTCTCGGTGATCTGGCATACACCTCTTGCGCGGATTGACTCGAATCTGATAGGTTCCGGACTCTATGAGCTTCCGTGTCCGAATTGCGCCGAGTCCGACGGGTTCCCTTCATGTAGGAACCCTGCGCACCGCCCTGTTTAACTGGCTGTATGCCCGTCACACGGGCGGTACGTTCGTGTTGCGCATCGAGGACACCGATTCGGCGCGCAACACCGAACAGTCGCTGCGCACGATCCTCGACGGCCTGCGCTGGCTCGGGCTTGACTGGGACGAAGGCCCCGAAAAGGGCGGCCCGCATGAGCCCTATTTCCAGTCGCAACGCGCCGACATTTACAAGCGGCGTGTCAAAGAACTCATGGACAATGGTGCGGCCTATGAACGCGATGGTGCCATACGCTTCAAAATGACGCGCGAACCGATCGAGATCCACGATCTCATCGTCGGCAATGTCGTCCGTCCGCTCAACGAAACGGAAATGCTCGATCCCGATTTCGTTATTGTCCGCAGCGATGGCAACCCGGTGTTTCATTTCGTCAACGTCGTGGATGACATGGAGATGGAAATCACCCACGTCATCCGCGGCGAAGACCATCTTTCCAATACACCGAAACATATCGCTCTGTTTCGTGCGTTTGGCGTCGAACCACCCAAATATGCGCACATTCCGATGATCCTCAACGCCGACGGCACAAAAATGAGCAAGAGCGACCCCGACCCACAGAAGGCGCGCCTGGCTTCGCTCCAGGCCTACATCGATGATGGCTACGTGCCTGAAGCCATGCGCAATTATCTGTGTCTGCTTGGGTGGTCGCCCAAGGACAACCGTGAAGTCCTGCCCATCGACGAGGTCATTTCCAGGTTCGATCTGCCGCAAATCCTGCGCAACAATGCGCGCTTCGATGTCTCCAAACTCACCTGGATGAACGGCGAATACATCCGCGCCATGGCCCTCGACCGATTCATTCAGTTGGCGCGGCCGTTCACCGGCGGCCACGATGACCCCAAGGTGCTGGGGCTTGTCAAAGAGAAGATCAAGTTGCTCAAAGAACTGCCCGATTGGATCACCTATTTCTTCACGGAAGATTATCCATTCGATCCGGAAGCCGTAAAGAAATCCTGCAGCGCGCCACAGACGACCGAGCGGTTGACAAAATTGGCCGATAAGTTTTCTTCAGTCTCGCCCTGGAACTCTGCGAATCTCGAAGCCGCTTTGAAAGCGCTGGCAGTGGAATTGAACATCAAGACCGGCGAACTGATCCACCCCTGCCGCGTGGCTGTCAGCGGTAAATCGGCTGGCCCGTCGCTGTATCACATGCTGGAAGTGCTGGGCCACGATCGCGTGCTGGCAAGGATGAGAAGAGGCGCGGAGAGGTTTAAGTCATGACCCTCGCCAACAGAATCACGATCTTCCGCATCCTGCTGATCCCGCTTTTCGTCTGGCTCATGCTGGATTATATTCGCGATTACAATCGCGGTGAAGCAAACGAGTGGGAGCGGGCGCTGGCCTGTTTCATTTTCGCCACGGCGGCCATCTCTGACGGTGTCGATGGCTACATTGCGCGGCGCTATCACCAAAAAACGGAACTCGGGGTGATCCTCGACCCACTCGCAGACAAGGCATTGCTGGTTTCGGCGCTGATTCTACTCAGTGTGCGGTATCGGCACGGGACGCCGTTTGAACAATTACCACTGTGGTTCCCCGTGCTGGTGGTCAGTCGCGACCTGATCCTGCTGTCCGGCACCGTCCTGATTCACATGCTCACAGGCCGTGTCGTGGCGCGACCGCGATTGGTTGGCAAATGCGCGACTTTCTTCCAAATGCTCACCCTGGGATGGGTCATGCTCAAGTTTGAGCCCCTCTGGCATGATTGGCCGCTCTATTGCGCGGCGTTTTTTACCTTCATCTCCGGCGCGTGGTACATCTTCGACGGCATCAAACAGCTCAACGCCCACGAAGCCAGGAAGGTGTAGCCCGCGTCTCAATCCCGTTTCCCGAGCCGGCGGCTCGTGCTATCATCGGCGTCATGAGCACCTCGTCCACGCAACCCGGAGTGATCACATTGCCCGTCACCGCGACGGTGCTTCGCGCTTTTGGCGACGAGGAATTCAAGAAACCTGGCGGCCCCGACATGCGGCGCATCGTCTCCATCGCCGCTGAACACGGCATCCACTTCGCGCAGGCCTGATCCATGGCCTCGGTCGTCTTCCTTAGAGGTGTTAACGTCGGAGGACACAAAACATTCCGCCCGAGCGTCCTCGCCAAGGAGTTGACGCATCTCGGACTGGTTAACATCGGCGCGGCGGGTACGCACCGCAGATGCAGATACTTGGCGCGCCCTTATCTCAGATTGAATCTATTG
>CAZAQZ010000309.1:0-4306 GCA_964487175.1 uncultured Verrucomicrobiota bacterium
ATTCGTTGACGTTTCGGGCGGCGGACCGGACGTTAACTGACGCCGAAGTCAACGTGGCGCAGGAACGGATCAATCGACAGTTGCAGAAGACGTTGAAGTGTGAGATTCGCGAAAGCTGAAACCATGAGCAGGGTGACGAAGACAGCACCCGTGACGGCGACTGAAATCTTCTTGAAATCGCAAACGAAAATGGGTTATAAGGGGAGTGGGTTGAGTGGCTACGGTCACTCGAGTTCTTTGTTAAACGTGAAATTGCGAAATACCCTGCCATGTTCGTGATGAACGACGAATCTTTGAGCCAACACCGTCATTGACGGAGCTCGGTGTTCGGTTGTGGACTGCATGCCTCTTTAGGAAGCCGGAAGCAATCGACAGAGCACCCCTATTATCGAGGGGTTCAAAGATATCGTTTAAACGGCATTACGGCGGGGTATTTCCTTTTTAAACCCCTTCAGCTTTTCCGGACACCTCGCGCCACAGGTGGTTATGACCGGGAACCTATTCAGTCAGCAAACGCCGTCTGACGCGCAGTCAGCGGCCGACAAGCCGCTCCCCACGCCGGCGCCCCTTGCCACGCGGATGCGTCCGCAGACACTCGAGGATTTTGCCGGTCAACGTCACATTCTCGGCGAAGGAAAACTTCTTTGGCGCGCCATCAAAGCCGACCGGCTTAGTTCCATCATCCTGTACGGCCCGCCTGGCACTGGAAAAACCTCCCTGGCACAGGTCATCGCCAACGCCACCAAGAGCAAGTTCGAACGCCTCAGCGGCGTAGAGTCAAACATTGCCGACATCCGCCGCGTGATCGCCACTGCCGCCAATCGGCTGGCTAACGCGGGCCAGAAGACCATTCTTTTTATCGACGAAATTCATCGATTCAACAAGGCGCAACAGGACGTATTGCTGCCCGACGTCGAAAACGGCACCGTGCGCCTCATCGGCGCGACGACGCATAATCCATTCTTCTACGTTAACTCACCGCTTGTTTCGCGCTCCCAGATTTTTCAGCTCGAGGCGCTGACACCCGACGACGTCAAGGACCTGGTGAAGCGGGCTCTCGTCGATAAGGAGCGCGGACTGGGTTCGATGAAGGTCCAACTCGACGACGACGCATTGGGTTTTTTGGCTATCGCGTGCGACGGCGACGCGCGCAAGGCGCTGAATTCGCTGGAGATCGCGGTCCTTACCACACCGCCCAATAAAGACGGTACGATCCACATCACCAAGCCGATTGCTGAGGAGTCGATCCAGAAAAAAGCGGTGCTGTACGACGGCGATGAAGACGAGCATTACGACACGATTTCGGCGTTCATCAAATCCATGCGGGGGAGCGACCCCGACGCGGCGTTGTACTGGCTCGCGAAGATGGTCGTGGCAGGAGAGGACCCTCGATTCATCGCGCGACGTATCGTGATCCTCGCCGCCGAAGACATCGGGCTGGCTGATCCTCAGGCCTTGGTGCTCTCGGTTGCAGCGCATCACGCTGTGGAATTCATCGGCTGGCCTGAGGGCGAATTGCCCCTTGCAGAAGCCACAGTGTATTGCGCGACTGCGCCCAAGTCCAACGCGAGCGCGAAAGGCATTTGGAGCGCGAAAGCGGATGTCGAGTCAGGGCGGACACTGGAAGTACCCGATGCATTGAAGGACACGCATTACAAATCGGCCGAGCGCCTGGGTCATGGCAAGGACTACAAGTACGCACACGATTTCGAAGGTCACATTGTCGCGCAGGAGCATCTGCCAGAGAAGAGGCAGTATTACGAGCCCAGCGACCAGGGATTTGAGTTGAAGGTGCGCGAACGGATGGAAAAATGGAAACAGGCCTTGGCAAAACAAAAGTAGAACTGCGCCAACTGATGAAGGAACGGCTGGCGGCGCTCACGGAGGCAGAGGTCCGCGCCCACAGCGCGGGTGTTTGGGAACGACTGTCGGTGATGCCGGAGCTGGTTTCCGCGGGTTGCATTCTTGCGTACATTTCCAAAGCGCACGAGATCGACACGCACGGCCTGATCCAGCAGTTTCTGGCCATGAGCCGGCAGGTCTGCGTTCCCGCGTTTGACGGAACAGCCCGGCGCTACAACGCCTCTGAATTACAGGACTTTCACACGGACCTGACCGAAGGGAAATTTGGGATTCTTGAACCGACGCGCGATGCTGTCCGTCCCGTCCAGGCGGGCAAGCTCGACGCGGTGTTATTGCCCGGATTGGCGTTTGACGTGCATGGAAATCGTATTGGCCGCGGTCTTGGTTTTTTTGACCGCCTGCTGACAGAAGCGCGCGGAGTGAAAATTGCGCTGGCCCACGATTTCCAATTGTTGGACGAGGTCCCTGCGGACGCTCACGATGTTCGCATGGACTTCATTGTGACTGAAAAACGAATGGTCTCATGTAAAGGGACGAACCTATGAACCAAATCACCATGGACCTGGTGTCGCTGTGCGTCGGCGCAGCGATCTGCTGGGTCGTCGTTCGCCTCATGGCACGGGGAGACGCCAAACAGGCGGCCTCCATGCTTGAGTCGGCGCGCAAGGAATCGCAAACGATCTTGCGGGAAGCCAAGATGACCTCGCAGGATCAGGTGTTCAAGGCGCGCGAGGAGTTTGAGCACGAAACCAAGGAACGCCGCCGGGAATTGGGGGAGATGGAGAAACGGCTGGCGCAACGCGAAACGAATCTGGATCGCAAAGTGGAATTGCTCGACCGAAAAATCGAGGAGATTGCAAAAAAAGAGCAAGTGGTCGTCGACCGCGAGAGGGAACTACATAAGATTCAGGGTGAACTCGAAGAGTTGAAGAAGCTCTCGCAGCTTGAATTGCAGCGCATGGCCGGAATGACCGCTGAACAGGCGAAGGCGATGTTGTTGACGCAACTGGAGGACGAAGTGCGCAATGACGCAGGCGCGATGACACGGCGGATTCTGGACGATGCGCGCGAGAATGCGGATCGCGAAGCCCGGCGACTGATCACAATCGCCCTCGAGCGTTGCGCCTCCAATCATGTGCAAACAGCGACAAACTGCACCCTGACATTGCCAAGCGAGGAGATGAAAGGCCGCATCATCGGCCGCGAAGGCCGCAACATCCGCGCGTTCGAGGCGGCGACAGGAATCAACGTGCTGATCGACGACACGCCCCAGGCGGTCGTGCTCAGCGGATTCGATCCTGTCCGGCGCGAGTTGGCGCGCTTGACGCTGGAGCGACTGATCGCCGATGGCAGAATTAATCCCGCCCGCATCGAGGAGGAGGTGGCCAAGGTCAACGAAGAACTTGAAGAAACGATCCGTAAGGCGGGCGAGGAGGCTGTCGTCCGGGTTGGCCTGCAGAAAGTGCATCCGGAAGTGATCAAGCTGCTTGGACGGCTGAAGTTTCGCCACAGTTTCGCACAGAACGTGCTCGATCATTCCATCGAAGTGGCCCAGATCGAAGGCATGATCGCCTCGGAAATGGGATTGAACCAACAGATTGCCAAGCGGGTCGGTCTGTTCCATGACATCGGCAAGGCAGTCGATCATGAAGTGGAAGGGTCGCACGCGACCATCGGCGCGGACATTCTGAAGAAATATGGAGAACCGGAAGACGTTTATCAGGGCGTGGCCTCGCATCATCATGAGGTTGAACCAATCACGCTCTATGGGATGCTGGCGGGGGCCGCGGACGCCATCAGCGCTTCGCGTCCAGGCGCCCGGAGCGAAAGTATGGAGCTCTACCTGCAACGATTGGAGAAGCTCGAGGCCATTGCGAACGCCCTGCCCGGCGTGGAAAAGAGTTTTGCCCTCCTGGCAGGTCGCGAGATTCGTGTGTTTGTCGAGCGGGGCAAGATCAATGATGGCGAGGCTATCCAATTGGCCCGCTATCTCTCCAAGAAAATCGAGCAGGAGTTGCAGTATCCTGGTCAGATCAAAGTCACTGTCGTGCGGGAGACGCGCGTGGTAGAATACGCGAAGTGAACATCCTGTTTATAGGCGACGTTGTCGGCAAACCCGGGCGCGAGGCGGTTGCTACATTGGTGCCGAAACTCAGAAAGCAACGCGGGCTCGATCTGGTGATCGCGAACGGCGAGAACAGCGCTCACGGCGCGGGTCTCACGTCCTCGACCGTCAACGCCTTGTTGGAGAGTGGCGTGGATGTCGTCACCTCTGGCGATCACACGTGGGACCAGAAGGAAATCTACGAGGTGATCGAACGCGAACCGCGCCTGATTCGTCCGCTCAATTTCCCGCCGTCAGCGCCCGGTCGTGGGTCGACGATTGTGAACGTGGGCGACAAGACTTCGGTCGCAGTCGTGAACTTGATTGGCCGTGTGTTTC
>CAZAQZ010000310.1:0-4306 GCA_964487175.1 uncultured Verrucomicrobiota bacterium
CCGCCGCCCAGGACCACGGTGCCGGTGTTGCTGTTTCCGGAGTAATCGTAGGCGATCAAGCCGCTGTGTTCGTCAAAGGTCCAATAGGCCAGCAAATTGGTGGCGCTGGTGGCTGATAAAGTTGTGGCACAGGACGGGTTGGAATTGCTGGAAACACTCCCAAGGATGTTCGTGGCGGCGACCGTGTAGCAATAGTCGACACCCATGGTCACTGCGGTATCCGTATAACTGTTGGTGCTGGTGGTGGCAATCTGGGTGCCGCCGCGTTTGACGATATAGCCGGTGGCGGTGCTGGAGAGAGTCCAGCCGATCGTAATCTCGTTGGTGGTGACGCCGGTGACCGTCACATTCAGCGGCGTGGGCGGCGGGCCGGGGAGATTCTGCGACAGGATCAGCACGCTGTAGGGCGCGATGGAAATGGTGGCTCCGGCCGAGTAAGTCGACACCGTCGTGGAGAGGCTCCCGTAATTTCCAAAGTCGGAACTGTACGTGGTCCAATCGCTGTTGAGTTGAGTGTACCAAACGCCCGTCTGAGGAAAGCCAAGGTTGCCGCCCCCATTGTTGATCGTGTAGGCAGGCCAGGGAGTGTTCGTGAAATTGCAGATGACGACAACATCATCCCCGGAGGCACCCGTGTTCCACCGGTGGTAGGCGATGATTTGATTGGTGTTGTCTGTCCAGATGGTTTGTGTGTTGAGTCCCTCCAAACCCGAAGAGCGGCCGGTGAGATTCCGGCGAAGGCTGATGAGATCCGTGTAAAAGGCGACGATGGTGCTGTAGGTGTTCGTCAACGACCATTGGATGGGGATATTGGCGCCGAACTGATTGGTGGTCAGCATTTCCTCGCCCTGCAAGAGCATTGGCATTCCAGCGGTGGTCAGCGTGATGGCCGAGCCAAGCATGGACCGTTTGCGGGCGAAGTAGCCGGTCGGATTCGCGGGGTCGATTCGCACCGGCACACGTTGAGCACCCGAACCGTTCCCCGCCCCGGCTTGATCGTGGTCTTCCAGGAAAACAACACTGCCCCATCCACCCAGTCCCTGGCCATCGTGATCGATGTTCACCGCGGAACTAATCGATCCCATGTCGCGTGTGGCATCACTCGAATCGGTCAATTGGGGCAGGACAAGGTTCTCGAAAGCGTTTCCATCCCACGTGGCGTCGAATCCGAGATATCCGCTAAACTCGTTCTGGTCCTCCCCGATGTTGATCTTCCCCCCCGGGTAGGAATGAATCATGGCGCTGACGTTTGCGACCACGTTGGAGCCGTCAACCCAATTGCTATTATCAGTGCAGGGGTAGTCGTTCACGATTTCACCGACCGAGTCCCAACGGAACCCATCGACGTGGTATTCATTGAGCCACATGGTGAAGTTGTCCACAATGAACTGATAGACCTGCGGCGTACCATAATTGGGCCTCGGTCCCCAGGTCTGCGCGAACGCCAGACAGGATGTCTGATAGAAGTAAATCCCGCCGTACCCACCTGAAGACGAGCCGTCAAACTGCCACAAACCGTAAATCAGACCTCCGTAGGTTTGCGCGTCGTCGCCGCCATAGTGATTCTGGACGACATCGAGGAACACGGCCATGCCCAGTTGATGGGCGGCTTTCACGAAGGTTTTGAAGGCGTCGGGTCCGCCGTAGTTGCTGTCCACGCCGAACATATCAACGGGGTTGTATCCCCAACTGTAACTCCCCTCAAATTGGTAAACCGGCATGACTTCGATCGCGGTGATTCCGAGTCGCTTCAGGTAGGGCAACGTGTTGGTTGCATTATAAAAGGTGCCGGGATTATTCGGCGCACTCGGATCGTTAAACGACCCGATGTTCAATTCGTAGATCACGGCATTACTCAGACCCGGCGCGGTAAAGTTGTCGCCCGCCCAATTGAAACTGCCCGTGTTGTAAATAATGGAATTGCCGGACCCCGACAGCTCTTCCCGGCCCCGGGGATCCTGTTTAAAGAGGTTGGTGCCGACGGTGGAATTGGAGATGTAATACTCGTATTGCTGTCCGTTCGTCGCCCCGGTCACATCGGCGGACCAATTGCCGTTGCCTTCCGAATACAGCGGTGTGGCGTTTGTGGAGAAAGCGTTGAACTGGCCGATCACATTGACCGCGGTGGCATTCGGCGCCCAGACGCGGAACGTCGTGCCGGTCGTGTTGTAGGCGGCGTTGGAAGCGGTGTCGCTGGCGGTGCCACCGGAGATGCTCAGATTGTTGAAATAGGAGTTGAAGTTCGTGCCGCTGCCGGCGTTGAAATTGAACAGCCTCACACTCGTAATCGCCTGGCCTCCGCTTGGGTTCAGCAGGCTGCCACCATTGTTGTAAGTGGTCCCCTGCCCCGCAGAGCCTCCGGGGGTGTAGGCAAGCACACTCACCGAATATGTGTTGGTCGATGTCAGCGAAAACGTCAGGTGCAAGCCTTCATCGGTAAAGCTCGGAAGGGCCGTTCCATTTGTGCTGCCGGCGTGAACCGTATAATTGTTGGCGCCTCCCGTAAAATAGAATTCCCAGACGCTGTTGCCGGAACTATTCTGCAGGGCGAAACCAACACTGCCGCCGGAATTGATATACCCATTGTCCATGTCGACTTGGAAGGTCTGGCCGGAGGTCAGTGCACTCGGGAACGGACGCGTCGCGGAAGCCAGGGCGCCGTTCATCGCCGAAATGCCCCAGGAGACTCCGGCGGTATTGATATCGTTACTGCCATTTCCCGGCGCCACGCCATTGTCGTTCTGGGTGGAGTTGGCCATATAGAAGAAGACAGAAGGGCCGTTGGTTGGCTGACTGAGCTGCCACGGGCTGAACCCATTCCCTGCCTGGGTGCCGTTGGACCAGATGCCGCTGTAAGGGATCGATCCCATGCCGGTTTGCGTCGATGGTCCGGCAAACAGGCAAAGCGGTTTACCAACAAATGCAAAAAAAATCAGCCAGACAATTGCTGCCTGAAGGATTCTTTCCCAACTGAAGCATCTTCTCACGTGACACCTCGACTACCTGGCCACCAACCGAACGTCTTCGACGTGCTTGTCTCCTGCACTTCTTCACCGTCACAAAACAGGAGTTGCAACCACTCCTCGGCGAACGTGGCCGAAGTACCTTTCAACAGTGTTAGCCGACCTTTCCCATGCAAAATGCGCCACGCGACCATCGCGGGCCATCCAGCCCCACTGACTGATACCTTATCATCTTCGACGGTGCCAATCAAGCTTTTTTGCGGCCCCGATCCAACCCCTGCAACCAGGATTAGAGCCAAAATGCCCCATCAAGTAAGTGTCAGGCTGGAAAGTTATTTTTCCAGGACTGGCAAATCTGTTTCCACTTGTTCCCCGAAAGTCTTCAAATTCTGCAGGAAAAACACGATTTCTTCTGTTGGCATACCCAATGCAATAGGACAAATCAGTGATATAGGGGAAACGTCCGCGGATGGGTGGGTTGGCAGTGCAAGTCATGATGACAAGGCTTGCGTTGCCATGATCGCAGTTAACCGATGTGGATATTCGGGATTGAGGCTTGCGTCTTTGTCGATGGCAGAAGGCAACCCTCAGACCGTAGGAAGGGCAAACGTGGTAATCATTAATAGAATGGACAGAGAGGCGTTCCAACAGTTGCTGCGGGGGAACGTAAATTCGGAAATCGCTGTCGGCGAAGAGGTTGAATGGTTTACTGACTTGACGGAGACCGTCTGCGGTACCGTTGGAGTTAGCAAGAAAAAGGGTTGGGGCTTCGCAATCATGAAGCCCGATCGAACAGCCAACTTCCGCGTCTGCAAGCGACAAGGAAACTTCTCCACACGCCTTATAGCCAGGCTTGAATTGCTGCGGCAGATGGCAGGGGCCGAAGAGGCCGAAGCAAAGCAGTTGGCGACAGTGGCGTAGAGGCAGCAGCCTGGTTGCGGGCTCCGGCGGTTCGCCCCTCAAAGGGATATTGGCAATGGGCGCTTGACGAGATCGCCCGTCCGTAATCCATTCCGGCATACGGTGTACACCTTATTGTGCAGCAGCAAGACAAGACTTATTGTCAGCACCATCACAGGCAACCAATGGATTTTAAAGATAATCCGTGCCGCAGTCTTGTCAGGTCCGTGATGATGTGGAGACGCGAAGATGATGACGTATAAACCAATCCCGCCATTGACGACGTCCAAAGCCTGGGATTCCTGCCGGCCCTTGGGAGCGACAGGAGTGGGTTACAGACTAAGTCCACTCTTGAAAGCTGCCTTGGACAGGAATGACTTCCCGCTTGTGTTTAATGCTGAGGCAACCAGGGCCGCCTGCGAACACGACATTCTGCTGGATGA
>CAZAQZ010000311.1:0-4295 GCA_964487175.1 uncultured Verrucomicrobiota bacterium
GCCGAGACGCGGGAATTGCTGCAGCTTCGGCGTCCATCTGCTCAGGACCCATATTGAGAGGGCGAGTCCTGAAACCACGATAAAAAGCCAATACGCTTTTGCTGTCCTTGACACTTTGTCTCCCGATTGATTCGCGGCGCACTGCACCTCAAATCAAAGCGTAAGTTATGGGCCATTCCGCAAAGAAGTACCCATCTGGATACTGTAGAGAAGTCCGCGATCCGCGGTACCTGTGAGTACCAGGACGATACTCATTTGGCTACGCTTACCGGCGAACCAGTAACTTGGACATCCACACCCGACGAGAGAGTGCTATCCCGAACCACCAGCAGGTGCTGGCGTTCATTGGCAGTCACCTGTGGCGGAATAATCGCGTCCACTTCCTTTTCGCCGAAATACAGAATGTCGATGTCGATCGTGCGCGCGGCGTTCTTCGGCAGGTTAACGTCGCGCCCATGCGCCGTCTCGTAAGCGAGGATCTTCTTCAGCAACGTCTTGGGAGCGCCTTCGAACTCGATCTCCAACACCGCATTGAAAAACTTCGGCGAACCAGGCGGACATCCAATGGGCTCGGTCTCGTACAGCGGCGAAGCGGCGTGCCAGCCCTCGCTCGACAAACTGAGGAGATAAGCTTTCGCCTGCTGGAGGTGTTTCAGCCTGTCCCCGAGATTGGAACCAAGTGCCAGCCCGACTTTCATTTCTGGAAGAGCTTAGCGCAACCCCAGCACGTCTTGCATGTCGTACAGGCCGGGCTTTTGGGTGACGGCCCATTTGGCGGCGCGCAATGCGCCACGCGCAAATGTCTCCCGGCTGCTGGCGCGATGGGTCAACTCGATCCGCTCACCCGAAGTGCCGAAGGTGACGGTGTGGTCGCCGACAACGTCCCCGACGCGCAACGCATGCGCGGGCACGTCTTTGCCGCGAACTTGCTTGAGAATTTCCTGCAACCGCTTGGCTGTGCCGCTGGGCGCGTCCTTCTTGGCAATGTGATGCGTCTCCACGACTTCGGCTTCCCAGATGTTGCCAACGATCCCGGCCACCTTGCCGGTCGCCCAAAACAAAACATTCACGCCCGTGCTGAAATTCGCCGACCACACAACCGGAATCGCCTTCACAATCCCGCGCACGGCCTGTTTTTCCTGATCGGCGTGGCCCGTGGTGCCGATAACCAGCGCTTTTTTGTGATCCGCGCACAGTTTGGCAACCGCGGACGTGGCTTCGCGCGACGAGAAATCAACCACCGCATCGCAACGGCTGATGATCTTCGACAGATCGTCGCCGACGTCCACCTCTCCGGCCAGTTGAAGTTCGGGATCAGCTTTGGCGCAGGCTACCAGCGTCTGGCCCATGCGGCCTTTGCTGCCGCAAATGATGACTTTGACCGGCGTCATGCCTTCACGATGCCCAGCGTCTGCAACGTCTGCCTGAGCTGGGTGCGGTTGGCGTCCGCCAGCGGCACCAGCGGCAACCGATATTTTTCCTCGATCAATCCCATCATCGCCAGCGCCGCCTTCACGGGGACTGGGTTGGTCTCGATGAACAGATCCTTGAACAAGGGAAACAGTTTCGCGTGGATGCGTCCTGCCCGCTCAAAATCGCCCTTGAGGGCCGCGTGCACCATGTCGGTGATTTCGTGCGGCAGCATGTTGGAGACAACGCTAATCACCCCGACGGCACCGACACTCATCATCGGCAGCGTCAGGGAATCATCGCCTGACAAAATGCAGAAATCGCGGTCCACCATCGCGCGCAACTGGCTGACGCGATCGATCACGCCCGTCGCTTCCTTCAGTCCAACAACGCGCGTGGGCAAATCACGCCGCAGTCTTGCCATCGTGTCGTTTGAAATGTCCACACCGCACCGGCCCGGAATGTTATACAACACCATCGGCAATTCGACGGCTTCGGCAATCGCCCGAAAATGCGCGTACAATCCCGCCTGCGACGGCTTGTTATAATAAGGAGCCACCTGCAATGAAGCGTCCGCGCCAACCTTCCTCGCGTGCTCGGTCATGAAAATCGCTTCGTCGGTGGAATTCGAGCCAGTGCCTGCAATGACCTTGCAACGGCCCGCCGCGAACTTGACCACCAGTTCGATGACGTGGTTGTGTTCCTCGTGCGTCAGCGTGGGCGATTCGCCTGTCGTCCCGCAGGGAACGAGACCGTCGATGCCGCCGTGAATCTGGCTTTCGACCAGTTCGTACAGGCGTTTCTCGTCGACGGCGCCGCCCTTGGTGAATGGCGTGACCAGTGCAGTATGGGCTCCGGTAAACATGGTGGTACTTATCATAGAACCGCTTGGGGTTTTTGCAAGTTTTAGTCGGCTTAGCCTTGTTGCAGCAACCGCCGCAACTCGTTGGTGAATTCCTTCATGTCCTGCGTCGTCGGCTTGGAGGAACCGAGTTCAGGTTCGACCCCGAGTCGCCCCATCTCGTCGAGCATCCAATGGGCCTTCGCGCCTGAACCGAATCGCGCGTAACCGCTGAGCATGCTGCCCGGCTGCGGAATCTGGTCCACACTGATCGAGAGTTTTCCGCCCGCAGGTTGCGTGGGAGCGTCCGGCTTGGCTGTCGCCGACTCGATTGCAGATGGCGCCGCGGAAGCAGCGGGCGGTTTTGGCACTTCCTTCTCCGGCAGCTTCGCGTTGGGCATCTCCGACAACAACAACCGCATCTCCATGTACGTGATGGAATCGCTCTTTTCCCTGTGCAAATAGTCCAGGATCTCAGAAAGTGTCCGGCCTTCCGTCAACAATTTCTGGATGATTTCCTTGCGCTCCTCGTTGGTCATGGCGCAGAGCCTACAACGAAATATCGCCCGGTACAAGGGGCTTGCAATGACGCGGGATTCTCCGCTTATAATGGTGAGTCATGGCAGCTCTTGAGATACCGAAAGCGTACGAGCCGAAGAGCGTGGAGGACAAGTGGTACGCGCATTGGTTGGAGAAAGGGTACTTCACCGCCAATCCGCACTCGACGAAACCGGCGTACTCCATCGTCATCCCGCCGCCCAATGTCACCGGCGTGTTGACCATGGGTCATGTACTGAACAATACGCTCCAGGACATTCTCGCCCGTCGCAAACGCATGCAGGGTTTTGAAGTGCTCTGGCTGCCGGGCACCGACCACGCCGGCATCGCCACGCAGACCGTTGTTGAAAAGACCCTCAAAAAACAGGGCGTGATGAAGCACCGCGATGATCTCGGTCGCGGGAAATTCCTGGAGAAAGTCTGGGAATGGAAGGAAAAGCACGGCGGCATCATCATCCAGCAACTCAAGAAGCTGGGGTGTTCGTGCGATTGGACGCGCGAACGGTTCACGATGGATGAAGCCTACTCACGCTGCGTGCTGGAGGTCTTCGTCGATCTGTACAAGAAGGACCTGATTTACCGTGGCAAGCGGATGGTCAACTGGGACCCCGCAGGCCGCACCGCGCTCTCCGACGAAGAGGTCGTCATGACCGAAACGCAAGGTCATCTCTGGCACCTGAAATATCCGCTTGTCGGTTCCCACGAGTTTGTCATCGTCGCCACCACGCGTCCCGAAACGATGCTCGGCGACGAAGCGGTGGCGGTCAATCCGAAGGACGAACGGTACACGAAACTCATCGGACGGCAGGTTCTGTTGCCGCTGCGCAACAAACAAATTCCGATCATCGCCGACGACGCTGTTGACCCGAAATTTGGAACAGGCTGCGTGAAGATTACCCCCGCGCACGACGTGGCCGATTACGAGATGGCATTGCGCCACAAACTGCCGTTCACGGTGGTCATCGATCCCGACGGTAAAATGACCGAGGAAGCGGGTGAGGATTTCGAAGGACTGGACCGGTTCGAGTGTCGCGAGGCGGTGGTGGAGCAATTGCAGCTTGAGGGATTGCTGTTGAAGGTCGAGGACTACACACACAATGTCGGCCACAGCGAGCGCACCAATGTTCCCATCGAGCCGTACTTGAGCGAACAATGGTTTCTCAAGTACCCGCAAGTCCCCCGCTCCATCGGCGCGGTGGAAACGAGCGAGATTAGCTTTTATCCCGAACGCTGGACGAAGACCTACATGCATTGGATGCGTAACATCCGGGACTGGTGTCTCAGCCGGCAACTCTGGTGGGGCCATCGCATCCCTGTGTGGCATAAGCGTCTGACAGTTCCCAATCAACCGGATTATCACGGCAAGGTTTGGTGGTTCAGCGAGACCGACCGAGCACTTGATGAATTCAGGAACAACGTTGTCGTTCGCATTGTTCACACAGCGTCTGGTCAAATAGTTGGTCCATTCCGAACTAAAGAGGGAATG
>CAZAQZ010000312.1:0-4288 GCA_964487175.1 uncultured Verrucomicrobiota bacterium
TTATGGAGCGATCCCATCTCCGCTGGTTCGGTTCCGTGCTCTCAATCGCCACTATTGGAAGGCAAGCGACATTGAAAATGCATAGCTAGATCACCGCGTCCGCCGCAAACGCCAGAGGCTCAGTTCAAACGTTCCCATCGAAACTGCCCCGCACAAAGACGGGCAAAATCCAGCCTCATCAACCGGGGCAGTCCCGATAGGAACCTAACGTTTCCCGGGATCTCTCCTGATGCGGATTCCATAAACCACGATGAATGAGCGCCTTGGTCTGGAGTCAACTGTTGACATTCCAGGCCAGGCAGGCCGCTGCATCCAAAACGCACGAACCAGTGAATAGAGACATTCGTCTGTTACAAGTTATCCCTGACGAAGCGCGACGACAGGGTCAACCCGCCCGGATCGCCGAGCTGGGAGATAGCAGGCCGATAGTCCCACCAACACAAGAATGCCCAGGGCGCCTGCGGCGATTCGCAGGTCGGAATGGCTATGCTGAATGCTCTGCGCCACCGGGTCCATGCTTGCCTCCATTACATGCATAACCAGCACTGCAAGCGCTATGCCAATGCATGACCCTACTGCAATCAGCGTCGTGCCTTCAGCCATGATCATCCGCAGAATATCTCCTGAGCGAGCCCCTAATGCGAGCCGGATGCCGATTTCGTGGACGCGACTTGAAACTGAATATGCCGTGACGCCAGCCAATCCCACGCTAGCCAGCACTAGCCCGAACGCTCCCATGAGCCCGTAGCTCCATAATCCGATTTTTACAATGTACATGAGCTGCTCAATCCAGTCTGACATTGTCTTTGCGTTGAAGGTCGTCAGGTTTGGATCGATCGACGCGATTTGGGCGCGGACGATTGAGGCGGCGTCGAGACCCGGAGCGGTGCGAGTTGCCAAAGTGATTCCCTGAAAGGGTGGCCTGGCGTAGTCTTCTTCTGTTATAGGCAGGTAAACCGCAGGTCCCGGTTGTTCGACGGGAGTTTCCAGCACGTCGGCCGCGATGCCGACTACATTGTAAGATTCATCTCGCGATGCAGTGCTATAGTCAAAGGCCGACCCGCCCATCAATCCCCACGTTTCGTCGTTTCCGCTGACAAGAGTAAGCCTGCGTCCGAGGGGGTCACTGTCCCCGCATATGATTTGCGCAAGTGCTTCGCTCACCACGACGGAGCGACGACGTCCCTTCTCATCATCCCGCGCGAAACCGCGCCCGCGAAGGATGCGGATACTCATGGTCTGAAAATAGTCGTATCCCACGATGTACTTTGTTGCTTGATCGCCCCGCCGAGAACCATCCGATTCTGTGGTGAAAGTAATCTTCCCGCTGGGTTGCATCGGGATCGCTTCTGTCCAGGTAGCAGAAATAATTCCCGGCAACGTCTTCACATGGTCCAGAAGCTTCGGATAAAACTCCTCCGCCTGTGAAACGCCGTACCCATCGCGAGTCGGATCGACTGAAATGAGTTGAATGTTCTTGGCGTCGATTCCGGTTGCGCCAAGCATTGTGTGCTCCATTCCGAAGACGATGTAGCCGATGACCAGCAGCAGAGTGAGCGAGCCTGCCATCTGGGAAACAACCAGCAGGTTTCGGGCGCTGAAAGCCCAACGCTTTCGCATCTGGAAGTTGCTGCCTTCTTTTAACGCGGTCACGAGCTCCGGACGAGTTGCCTGTATGGCGGGCAACAAGCCGATCGCAAGTCCCGTTAAGGCCGTAAGTCCCATTGTGAAAACGAGCACGCGCCAATCCACTTCCACGTTGAATTGGACCGGCATGGCGTGCGGAAGGCGCAATCGCGAAAGCAGATGCATCAGCCAACATGTGAGCGCAAATCCGAGCGCTCCGGCGCCGGAAGCGATCAGCAGGCTTTCCATGATCAGCTGGCGTATAAGGCGGGCGCGGCTGGCGCCCATCGCTAGTTGCACGGCAACTTCGCGGCGCCTGTCCAGAGCGCGCGCCAGGAGCATGTTCACAACATTCGAGCAAGCGATCAACAGAAGGAGCGCGATTACCACCATCGGTAGAAACGCAAACAAGCCCCGGTCTCTTTCGCGCGTTGGGATCAGTTTGCCGCCAGAAGACACCAAAACAAGGAGCCCGCTTTCCGTTGCCGTGTGACCGCTATCGCGAAGGATCTGCCGCGCTACCGTGTCTAACTCAGTTTCGATCTGCGACGAGGTGACACCCTGCTTGCGTCTGCCTAGGAAATGGAACATCGTGAGTTGCGGCCGTTCCAGGGCATCTTCCGCCAGTTCCGGAGCTACTCCTGCGCCTACGGAAACGGGCAGCCAGAGGTCGGCAACGAACATCATGGGCGAAGCACCTTGAAATCCCTTTGGGGCAACGCCCACGATCGTGCAGAGTTTGCCGTTGATGTGGATTGTCCTGCCAATTACGTCCGGATCAGAACGAAGATTGTCTTTCCAAAAGCGATCGCTAACGATGACCGGCGAGGTTCCTTGCGTGGCTTCATCGCGTGCATCGAACAGGCGTCCTACGCCCTCTTTGACGCCAAGCGTCGAGAAATAAGCAGGCGTGACGATGTGCCCCCAGATTCGCTCGGTGTGTCCGTTGAAACTGACACCGAATGGCACCGGAGCGACGTAAGCCGCGGTTGAAGAGAACAAGTCATTATGTTCACGAAAGCGCCTGTACGCGGGATAGGAGATGGGCTGTTGAAGCGTGACCAACTCATCGGCCTTTGCCACACCAGGCACATCGCGCAAGATGGTTCCGTTCAATTCACTGAAAAAGGAAGACCCGGCACAGATAGCCAGGCTCATCGATAACACCGCGACGAAGGTGAAAACAGGCCTTCGGATCAGCAGTCGCAACTCATAGTGAAAATCCCATTTGCATTCCTGCAGGTGCGCGACTGCGAGTTGGCCAGTGAGATCCGCGAAAAGGGACACGAGACCGAAGAGGTTTTGACGCCGTATCCAGACGGCGGCCTGTTCGGTGGTCTCAGACATTTCGCGCTCGAAAGCACAGCGGAAACGGTGAGGGAAAAATCGCAACAGATGCCGGTAGAAGCCAACGACGAATCCAGTTGAGCGCGTCTTACCTTCCATAAATCATGCCTCCGACTCGGCGGCACGGCGCTTAGCGCGGATGACGCGAACCAAATCCTCGAGGCGGATACTTTCGGCGGCCAGTACGCGCCGTCCCAGAGCAGTGAGGCGATAATAGCGGCGCCGCGCATCATCTTCGTCCGCTGACGGTCGCCGGTTCGTCTCTGCGATTAGGCTCGCATCTAACAGGCGCTCCAGAGTCCCGTAGAGCGTCGCGGGCCACAAGCGCACCTTCCCATTTGTCCGCTCCAATACTTCCTGCATGATCGCGTAACCGTGTTGCTCTCCGTTGGCCAACGAGAGCAGCACGTGAAACCAATTCGGCTTCAAAGGAAGGAAACGTTCGGCCACAGGGTCTTCATCGTTTTTCACGCAGACAACTATATATTACTCATGATATATATTGTCAACGATGGTCCGGCAGCTTCAGAACGTGCTTGAGTGCGCGTTTGCGCTTCAACTTGCTCTTTGCCATTTGCAGCGGCCTCCGTCGCCGTGGCAAACAGCATGATCCAGATCTCCATCTCGTACCCGACGGCGTCTTTGATTACCAATCCGTTTTTGGTCGGTATTTCAGCGCCGTTGAAGCCAACCGCTTGGTGACAAGACAAGCTAAAGGAATTCAGCCGGTCGCCGTTTCTGCCGGTCGAGAAGCTTCAGTACTGGAGCGTCAATCATTTCTGGAGGAATGATGGGATTGTCGCCGGGCCGGATGGCCATACCGTCGATGTCATTTTCGCCAACTTGCCAAGCCGACGTAATTCGAATCGTTTTCTTCATGATCGCAAGGTCGCCGAACATTTCAATATCGTTCTCTCCAGTAGGAGCTTGGATAGTGAAGACGCCATACCGCTCTGTCCTCGTTACTCGACCTTCGAATCTCTTGAGATTCAATGGGTCCGGTTTGTCCATTCGGTGAATCCTGCTCACGGAAATAATCTCGCGGGGCCCTCTATCCGTGTCGCTTGCGGGGAGATTTGTGCCGACGACCACCTCCTAGGCCGCAGGATCTTCTTTGTCAATTCCCGTGATAATTGAAATGCGGAGACGATCATCTTCGTCGTTAGACCCCAGCTTTTTTCGTAATTCTTCAAAGATGGCTCTACCAGCAACTCCATCCTTGAAGATGAGCCCGAGACCTGCGGGCTCATCCAAGTCATAGTGTGCCGTGCATGTTCGACAGTTTGAGGGTGTAAGTCCCTTATCCAACCTGATG
>CAZAQZ010000313.1:0-4282 GCA_964487175.1 uncultured Verrucomicrobiota bacterium
TGGTTGAACTCCGACAGGCCCAGCTTGCGACAGGAGCGTTTCAGGCTGGTCATGGCAGACTCGATGTGAAAGATCCTGTCCGTTGGCTTTGGCGATTGCGGCAATCTCGATCTGAGAGCGAGAAGCAGTCTCTCCAGCGGAGGGAATAGGGGAACCGTGCGGCTCTTGCCGACCTCGCCACTGCCTTTTCCTGCGACAGTGAAGGTCTTTAGCTCAAAGTTCACGTCGCCCCAGACCATCGGCGGTTTACCGTGCTCACCGTCGCCCACGACCTCGGCGAGGCGGCAGCCGCTATAGCCCAGAAACTCAACCAGGTCGGCAGAGTCGTCCCCGTGATTCGTCCGCATGGTCGCCAGTAGTTGACGAAACTGCTCTTTGGTCGGAACGACGATCTTTTCCTTGCTCAGTTGACGGCGGCTGATCTCTTTGGCGGGGTTCTCCAGAATCAGTCCATGCTTGCAGGCATAGTCCAATATTCGATTCAATACGTCACGGTCGGCGTTGTAGGTCCGGGCTGAGCACTCGACGCTACGCCGTGCAGCCCATTGCTCGATCTGGCGCAGGCTGATGCAGCGGACGGTCAGGCTGCCGAAGTGCCGGGCCAGCATCTTGACTGAGTTGAGATACATGCGGACTGTCTTGGGCTTGATCGAAACAGACACGGCATCAAACCATCGCTTGGCCAGTCCGCCGATCAACTCGGCCGTCATCTCGCCGGTCTTTTCGTCGCGCTTGTACTCAGCGAAGGGGAGTGTCTTAGAATCATCAGCGGTGAGGCGCTCGACCTTTCGCCGTAAATCTTCCAGGCGTCGCTTGGCTAGTTCGCGGTCGGCGGTTTTGAGACTGCGCTTGACTTGTCTGCCGTCACGTTCAAAAATGCCGTAGTAAACGTCTGTGAGGCTTGAACGATAAAGGCAGTCGCCAACATGAATAAGTTTTTGATGCTTGCGGGTCTTTGGGCTGGCTTTCATGGTGAAAACATCCTAAACCATGCAACAAAGCATTGCAACACTAAATTTTACGCCTCACAGAACGTGAGAAATAGCCTTATTGTATAGGTCTTTGCGCCCGTAGCTCAATTGGCTAGAGCAGCTGACTCTTAATCAGCGGGTTCTCGGTTCAAGTCCGAGCGGGCGCACCACTTTATGTCTTGTTAGGTTAGCTGTCTGTGCTCAAGAAATGAGACGTGAGCCTGTTCTTCTCTAGCAAGACCCCGACAAGGAAGTGGAGGCAATTTTCGCCCATAATACAAGCGGATCGCCCCTTCCAGAACAAATGTTTGCACGATGTGAATGCACCGCTGACAACATTACAAAGGCTTTTGCAGGAGATTTAATGCTTGGCTCACTCGTAGTATTCATAAAGTCAACTACTTACACGTGTTTACCATTATTCTCAGCTACGAGTGTAGACGTGCAATTTTGTGCTTGCAATCGTTTGGTCTCCATGAGAGGCTGCAGTGTGTTAGGCCCAGAAGCCTGACACGATTGTTTCAACCCCAAGACGGGACGACTATGCTTATAGCCAGATTTAAACGAACATCCTCCATTCATTTGGCAGCCGCCACCCTCTTGTTTTTTATCGGCGCGGGCGTGGTCGGCGCTCAAGTGCAACTCAATATTCAATCCGGCGTTCAGCTGAGTTGGCCCACAAGCACCGGTAATACCTATCACGTGCAATGGTTCTCCGGCGGAACATGGACCGACCTCGTTGCTGCGATCGCTGGTACCGGAACGACAAACACACTTTACGATCCTTTCCCAAATGGTACGCGCAGCTACCAGGTTTTGACCATTATTCCGGGGACGCCGCCCACTTCCTCAGGCGTCGTGAATGGCGGATTTGAAACGGGAACCGGAAGCAGCGCCACCGGTTGGACTGTGGATACGGCTGCCGGCGGCCCTGTGTATGGGGTCCGCACCAACGACAATCCGCACACTGGCGGTTCGTACGATTTCCAAGTCTATCTGGCCAGCATCGGTGCTGGCCCGGTTGTTGAGTTTAATCAGGCCGGTGTCCCTGTGACGGGAGGAACTGTCTACCCGTTCGTTTTTTTCGCCGATGCATTGACGGGCAGCGCGGGCTATAACGCGCAATGGCGAGTTCTGTGGAATTCCGGAGGGGACACGGGTTACCAAACGTTCACTCCCGGAAACAACTCCTACGCTGTGATCAGCAATTCCGTGACCGCTCCTCCTTCCGCGACCTCAGCCACGATTTTCTTACACTTTGCGGGGGCGGCGGTTACGAGCCTGTGGGCGAGGATTGACGTAGATGACGTCGCACTCGGGAACGTGGGTTTCAACCCCGGCACTCCCACCGTGACCAATGTCCAGCAGGCTGCCAGCATGCCGGAAGCCCGAATCAGTTGGCCCAGCGCGTCGGGAGTCGACTATTATCCCCAGTCGTCCTTCGACCTCACAGGGTCCTGGAACACCAATTTCCCCATGATTGTCGGAGATGGCACCACCAAGTCGTTCACGGCCCCGATGACCAACAGCGCCGCGTTTTTCCGGCTGCTCATTCCGCCCGTCGTGGTCCAGCCGCCGACAGGCCTCCAACAAGTCCCGTCCGGCATCACCTCAAATGCCATTGCCGTGGCTTGGGGTGCCAGCACCACGCCCAGCGTGACCGGCTACGAAATCCTGTATGGTGAGACCAATTCGTCGGTGACCAATTCCATCAACGTCGGTCTCGTGACCAGCACCGTTATCTCCGGGCTGAGCTCGGGCGAAACCTATTTTGTGTCAGTGATCACACTCAGTCCCTACGGCCAGAGTAATCCGTCCGCCGCCACCATCCAGGCGCAGGTTACCAACAACAGCGGTGGTGTCGTATGGCTGGAGAATTTTAACAGTGGCGTGATCGATCTTAATACGTGGGTCTATGACGTTGGCGGCGGAGGCTGGGGGAATGGCCAATTTGAATATGACACCGCCCAACACCAGAACTCCTACATCACAAATGGGGACCTGGTCATCGAGGCTGATGTGACGAATTATTTCGGAAACTCGTTTACATCCGCGCGCATGCTTACGCAGGGACGGTTCGCTTACAAGTACGGCAATCTTGAAGCCAGGATCAAAGTTCCCAATACCGCCAATGGGTTGTGGCCTGCCTTTTGGATGATGGGCAATAACGCCGGCGCCATCGTCTGGCCCACTTGCGGGGAACTGGACATTATGGAGTTGGGCTCCGCAGCCGGGATCTCGTCGAATCTTCAGCAGGAGCTGACGGACTGCGCGATCCATTACTCGGATACCAACGGGAACGCCGTGAATGCTGCCGGGTGGTACACGGCCCCGGAGAACTTGAGCGACGATTATCATCTCTACCAGATGTCATGGACGCCGACAACCCTCACGTTTTCTCTGGACAACGTCCAGATTGGTTCCTGGAATATCACCAACATCCCCATGTTTCAGCAGCCGATGTTTCTGATTCTGAACCTTGCCATCGGCGGCTATAATCCTTCCTATACCGGAGTCTACAGTCCCGGGGCGGTCACGGCCCCATTTCCGGCCAAAATGTATGTCAATTATATCCAGCTGACTGACAATGGGTACACGCAGTTGTATCTTGGCGATGAGGATGCGGAATCCGGCAACTTTGGGGTTTTCGCGGGAGCCACGCCGGTCAACGACTCCCTGACGTATGGGACTGGCTTGGAGCCGAACTTTAACTACGGAAGCAATGCCGCATTGTACGTCTGGACCAACATGACTCCGAGCGCCAACTCACCTCCGCCCTCCGAAGGTTCCACCTGCTGGTCGTTCGATATCGCCGGTGGCAACTGGTTCGGCATGGGAGTCTTCCTCCCGAATTTCCGAAACATGATGAATTACTCGGATGGAAACCTCCACTTCGACATTCGGACCACTGCCGGTGACACCACGCCCATGCAAATCGGCGTCGAGAGTTGCCGGGCCGGCCAATTCCTGCTGCCGATAGGAAGCGACGCGACGTCTGAATTCTGGTTCCCTCATGACGGCCAATGGCATTCCATGACGATGCCCTTGAACCGATTTGCGAACGTTGATTTCAAAACCGTGAATCAATTCTTCCAGATCACCAGCGTGGGCGATGTGGCTTCTGGGTTCAACCTGTCCATCGACAATGTGTGGTGGGAACCCAGCGTAGCCAGAGTAACCCCTCAAAATGGCAATTTCGGTGTCTATACCGAGACAGCCTCACACGAAAATGCGGGATCATTTACCCTGGGCGTTCAAGGCAACTTCTTCGTCTGGAGCCAGACGATGACGCCCGCCACGCAACACCCGTA
>CAZAQZ010000314.1:0-4277 GCA_964487175.1 uncultured Verrucomicrobiota bacterium
ACACGCCGGCCTCATGGGCCGCCACATCGCCAAAGTGATGGGAGCCCGGCCTTTCGAAATCGAAGTGAGCGTGGACGAAACAGAAACCGCCACGAGCGCGCTGGAACATTTATTCATCGGCTCCGAACTGAAACGGCTTCAGGTGCCCCGCGTCGTCAGCGTGGCGCCACGGTTTATCGGCGATTTCGAGAAAGGGATCGATTACAAAGGTGACCTGAAAAAGTTTGAGGCCTCCCTGCGCGAGCACGTGGCGATTGCCCGGCATTGCGGGCCGTATAAGATCAGCGTCCACAGCGGTTCCGACAAATTTGCCGTGTATCCGATTCTCGGGCGCCTCTGTGGCGAGTTGCTGCACGTCAAGACCGCCGGCACCAGCTATCTCGAAGCGCTACGGGTCGTGGCGCGGACGGACGTGCGGTTCTTCGCCGAGATCGTCGAGTTTTGCCGGGGACGGTTCAACACGGACCGCGCCAGCTATCACATTTCCACGACGATCGCGCAGGTGAATGCGTTGCCGAGCTACACCGGCATAAAGCAGGAGGCGATTTTCCTGAATGAAGTCCCAGGCCGGCAATTGCTGCATGTGACCTTCGGTTCAGTGCTCACGAACCCGGATTACAAGCCCCGGATCCTCGACGCGCTCCAGAAGCATGCTGCGCTGCATGAGGAATTGCTCGACAAGCACTTCACCAAGCACTTATCCTTGCTCAGCCAGGGGTAAGTCGATGAAGACGTTTCTGAACGAGGATTTTCTGCTGCACAATGATGTGGCGCGCGAGTTGTATCACGACCACGCCGCGCACGCGCCGATTTTCGACTTTCATTGCCACCTGCCGCCCGACCAGATCGCGGCGAACAAGACGTTCCGCAACCTTTACGAAATCTGGCTGGCGGGCGATCATTATAAATGGCGGGCGATGCGTTCCAACGGCGAATCCGAACGATTCTGCACGGGCGACGCAAGCGACTGGGATAAATTCCTCGCCTACGCCCGTACCGTGCCGCACACGCTGCGCAATCCCCTGTACCACTGGACGCATTTGGAGCTGCAGCGGACTTTCGACGTCCATCAATTGCTGGACGAATCCACGGCGAAGGAAATCTGGGACTCGGCCAACGCCAAGCTCCCGACGATGCCCGTGCACACGATTCTGGAAAAGAACCGGGTGGCGGTCGTCTGCACCACCGACGACCCGACCGATTCGTTGGAGCATCACCGGAAGATCCGCGCGGACGGCAACCTTAAGACGCGCGTTTATCCGGCGTGGCGTCCGGACAGGGCGCTGGCGGTTGACCAGCCAGCCGCGTGGAATGCATGGGTGGACAAGCTGGGCGCCCCTGGAACATTGCAGGCGTTTCTTGCCGCCCTCGAGAAGCGGTTCCAATTTTTCCACGACAACGGTTGTCGGTTAAGCGACCACGGCTTGAACCATAGTTTCTCGGACGATTGCACCGAGGCCGAAGCCGCGCGAGTGTTTACAGCGGCGCGCGCGGGCAAGACGGTCATGCCGGCGGAAGCGAATCAATTTCGCAGTTTCCTGATGCACTGGATGGGCGAGCAGTACGGTGCGCGGGGTTGGGTCATGCAACTGCATCTCGGCGCGCTGCGCAACAACAACACGCGGCTGATGCGCACACTGGGTCCTGACACTGGTTTCGATTCCATCGGCGACTGGCCGCAGGCGGCGTCCCTGGCGAAGTTTCTCGACCGGCTGGACCAAAACAACCGCCTGCCCAAAACGATTCTTTATAACGTCAATCCGGTGGACAACTACGCATTCGGCACCATGCTCGGCAATTTCCAGGACGGCAGCGTGCCGGGCAAACTGCAGTTCGGCAGCAGCTGGTGGTTTCTCGACCAGAAGGAAGGTATCGAGTGGCAGCTCAACACGTTGAGCAATCTCGGCCTGCTCAGCCGGTTCGTTGGCATGCTCACGGATTCGCGCAGTTTTCTCAGTTACAGCCGTCATGAATATTTCCGCCGTATTCTGTGCAACCTGCTGGGCAAGGACGTGGCCAACGGAGAGTTGCCCCGCGACATGCAACAGCTCAGCCAGCTGGTGCGTAACATCTGTTTCGACAATGCCCGGAACTATTTCCCGATGGAGCCCGGCAAAGTCTAGACCCTCCATGGAACTCTTCGACCTGACCAACGAAACGATTGTCGTCATCGGCGGAACCGGTGTACTCGGGGGCGCCATGGCCGAAGGCCTGGCCTCTGCAGGGGCCAAAATCGCCATTGTCGGCCGCCACGCGGGACGTGGCGAGGACCGTGTCGCTGCGATCAAAAAGACCGGCGGGACGGCTGGATTTTTCAGTGCCGATGCCATCAAGCGCGACCAGCTTCATGCCGCGCACGACGCCATCACCAAAAAACTGGGTGCTCCGACGGTCCTCGTCAACGCAGCAGGCGGCAACGACGCGAAAGTGACGGTGACCGGGGACATGTCATTCGAGAAAATCGCGCTCGATGACTGGCGGGCGAATTTCGATGTCAACCTTGTCGGCGGCGTGTTGCTTCCCTGCCAGGAGTTCGGGCCCGCGATGTGCAACCGCGGCAAAGGCAGCATCATTAACATCGCCAGTGTGAGTGCGCATTTGCCTCTGTCGCGTGTGGTGACCTACTCGGCTGCCAAGGCGGCCGTGCTCAACCTCACCGAATTCCTCGCCCGCGAATGGGCTCCACGCGGCGTGCGCGTCAATTCCATCACGCCGGGATTTTTCCCCGCAGAACAAAACCGCCGCCTCCTGTTCAACGAAGACGGCTCCCCGACCCCGCGCGCCAAGTCGATCCTGGGGCACACGCCGATGGCGCGTTTTGGCGAATCCAGGGAGCTGATCGGCGCCGTGGTGTTTCTCGCCAGCGCGAAAGCCAGCGGATTCGTCACGGGCACCGACCTTCGCGTGGATGGCGGATTTCTTTCCCAGACCATATGAAGATTCTTCTGACGACAACATCATTTCAGGATACGCCGGGCGAGCATCATGCGATGCTCGAACGCGAAGGCTACGAAATCGTGAGCGACCGCGGTCCGCTGCCGGAAAAGCGGATGCTGGAGCTGGTCGCCAAGGGCGACTTCGACGGCTGGTTGATCGGCGACGACGCAATCACTCGTGCCGTCATTCAAAAATCGCTGCCGCGATTGAAGGTGATCAGCAAGTACGGGATCGGTCTTGATAAGGTGGATGTGGCGGCGGCAACCGAGTTGAAGATACCGGTCACGTTTTGTCCGGGTGTGAATCACACGACGGTGGCCGAGCACGCCTTCGGGTTGATGCTGGCGATTTATCGGGACATTGTCACTGAGTGCAATTACGTGAAGTCTGGAAATTGGAAACGGCTGACCGGCCACGAGATGCTCGACAAGACCATTGCCATCCTCGGCATGGGCCGCATCGGCAAGGAAGTCGCCATCCGCGCCCGCGCGTTCGGGATGAAGGTGCTGGGGTTCGATAAGTTTTGGGACCCGGATTTTGCACGGCATTTCGACGTGGCCCGCGTTGAAACAGCCGAAGAAGCGATCAAAGTGGCCGATTTCGTGACCCTGCATATGAACCTCAGTCCGGAGACGAAACATTTTATCAACGCCGCGCGGCTCGGCCTGATGAAGAAGGGTTCGGTGCTCATCAACACAGCCCGCAGCGAGTTGGTGGACGTCAACGCCGTTGTCGCCGCCCTCAAAAGCGGCCAGCTTCTCGGTTACGGCACGGATGTGTTGGAACAGGAGCCTCCGCCCAAGGACCACCCGCTGTTCGCGTGTCCGAATGCTGTCTTGACGCCGCACATTGGCAGTCGTACTTATGAAAGTGTCGCTCGTCAAGCTGCGATGGCCGCACAGAATTTGATCGCCGTGTTGAACGGCAAAAAACCGCTCGCACAGGCAAACCAGGTTTAGGGGGAGTTTCAGATTCGGAGCGTGCGCTCCGGATACGAATATTTCTCCATGCAATCGTAAGGAATAATTATGACACAAGTCTCCGACATCGGCCTCATCGGCCTCGCCGTCATGGGTGAAAACATCGCCCTCAACATCGAAAGCAAGGGGTTTCCCATCTCCGTGTTCAACCGCACGGTGTCGAAGGTGGACGACTTCGTCAACGGACGCGGGAAGGGCAAGAAATTCTTCGGCGCGCATTCGCTGCAGGAGCTCGCCGGTTCGTTGAAGAAGCCGCGCAAAATCATGATGCTCGTCAAGGCGGGCAAGGCGGTGGACGAACTCATCGATCAATTGCTGCCGTTGCTGGAGCATGGCGACATCCTGATCGACGGCGGCAAC
>CAZAQZ010000315.1:0-4276 GCA_964487175.1 uncultured Verrucomicrobiota bacterium
CGAGTGGACCAAGACGTATACTGATCCTATTGGACGGGCTTATAAAACCGTATACGCAGATAATTCGTCCAGTCAGTCGTTCTACAACAACCAGGGACAACTCGTGAAACAGGTGGATCCTGACGGCGTCACCATGCTGTTTTCATACAATGCAAAGGGGCAGCAGGTGGACACCGTGGTGGACGTGAATCAAAACGGCGTCATTGACGATTCCGGTCCGGATCGCATCACTAGTAATGCTACGTCTGTGCTGCAGACCAGCGCTGGGATCGTCAGCCGCACCATCACGTATGTGTACAGCGAATCAGGCCCTGTGGCGGCCTCAACCAATGACACCCGCAATGATGGCCTCGAGTCCTCAATCGTCAGCTATGGCCTTACCAATCAGTCCCTGACGACCTACACCGGGTCCGGCAACCGTACCGTCAGAACGACCAACCCGGACGGCTCTTACACGACCGCGCAGTATTCAAATGGACGAATCACCTCCAGCACGCAGTACGACAGTACCAGTAGTCAGATTGGTTCCGTCACCTACAACTACGATCCTCACGGACGATTGAGTACACAAACCGACGCCCGCACAGGAACCACGACGTTTACCTACGACAATGATGACCGACAGACATCGATGTCGGTCGGCGGGCAAACCACCGTTTACTCCTATGACGGATTGGGACGGCAAGCGCAGGTGGTTTTGCCAGATAGCGGGACTGTGAACTTCTCGTACTACACCACGGGCGAGTTGGCCACGAATTCCGGTGCACGGACCTATCCGGTGGCCTACAGCTACGACTATTCTGGGCGTATGCAGACCATGACGACTTGGCAGAATTTCGGGGGGAACAGCGGCACGGCGGTTACGATATGGAACTACGATCCACTGCGCGGATTCCTCATCAGCAAGGTGTACAACGACAGTAGCAGCGTCACATACAGCAATAGCGCCGCTGGCAGACTGCTCTCGCGCAAGTGGGCGCGAGGTACTACCACCGCCTACGCCTACAACAACGCAGGCGATCTGGGTACAATCACCTACAGCGACAGCACCCCCACTGTAGCGGCGGTTTATGACCGTCGAGGCCGCAAAACCACCGTCACGGACGGAGCGGGAACGCACACCCTCACCTACAACGACGCCGCAGAATTGCTCACGGAGTCGTTTCCAAACAGCAGCGTCATCGTGACGAATTCGTATGACAATCTGCTGCGCCGTTTTACTCTCGCGTTCCCGGGCGAGTCCATCACCTACGGCTACGACAATGCGTCTCGGTTGTCGTCGGTGTCGGACGGCACGCACAGTGCCGCCTACGCGTACTTGTCGAACTCCTCGCTGGTGAGTAATATTGTGTTTGCCACCAGCGGCTCAACGAAGATGACGACCACCACGTCGTACGACAACCTAAATCGGCTCACGTCCATTCAGTCGGCCATTACTGGTTCGTCCACCAATTTCTCTGACGGCTATAGCTATAACAGCGCCAACAAGCGCACCCGGGTCAATCTGGCCGACGGTAGCTACTGGCTCTATCAGTATGATTCCCTTGGCCAGGTCATCAGTGGCAACCGGTATTGGAGCGACGGCACGCCAGTGTTGGGACAGCAGTTCGGCTATGGTTTCGATACGATTGGCAATCGAGGTACGGCCAGCCTGGACGGGAATACAGGTAGCTACACGCCCAACCTGCTCAACCAGTACACGCAGCGCACGGTGCCCGGTTACGTGTGGGAACTTGGCAACGTGGCCGGCAACGCGACGGTGACGATCAACAATCAGCCCACAACTCGTAAGGGCCAGTATTTCGCGGAGGAGTTGAATGTTGCTAATTCGAGCGGCGCAGTGTACACGCAACTCGTGACGCTGGGCGTGGTCAAAGAGGTGGGCGTGAATAGCAACAACGTGGCCAACACCATTACTGGCAGGGTGTTCGTGGCAGAATCCCCGGAACTATTCGGCTACGATTCCGACGGGAATCTGACCAATGATGGACGCTGGGCCTACAGTTGGGATGGAGAGAATCGGCTGACCGCAATGACGACAGCCTCCTCCGTCACCTCTTTACTCGCCACGGCTAGATCCAAACTTCTATTCGGATACGATTATCAGGGGCGGCGGATCAGCAAGGTTGTCTCGAACTGGAGCGGCTCAGCATGGACACTGACCTCAAGTATGAAGTTCGTTTACGATGGCTGGAATCTGGAGACCGAGATTGGGACAAACGGCACTCTCGTCCGTTCGTACATGTGGGGCAATGATCTCAGCGGAGCCCCACAGGGTGCAGGCGGTATTGGGGGGCTGTTGATAGTGTCTGGCACCCAATCCACGAATTTCGTCGCCTATGACGGTAACGGCAATGTGACGGCGCTCGTGGATGCTGGCAGCGGTGCCGTGGCCGCGCAATACGAATACGGTCCATTCGGAGAGACGTTGCGGACGACCGGCTCCGCAGCTGCCATGAACCCCTTCCGCTTCAGCTCCAAGTACACGGACAAAGAGACAACGTTGATCTACTACGGCTACCGGTACTACAACCCGAGCACGGGCAGGTGGTTCAGTCGCGATCCATTGGAAGAGACAGGCGGGAAGAACCTTTACGACTTTGTAGACAACGATTCGGTCGAAAGCGTTGACTCCTCTGGAGCCTTGAAGATACAGCTCCCGCCGTTCTTGCATATCGTTTGGAATCCCTACAGAGATTCATCTCTACAAATTACCCTGCAATTTCAGGCACCTAACCCCGGCCAGGTGGATCAGACCCGCAAGACAATTTATACTGACTTGGAGAATTTCAACTATTTTGCTCCAAATGACGCCGGCGTGGTTCAAGTTCAAGGACACACCGCTAGGTTTCGTGGCCCGTTCTGGCCACCCGCTGCCGAGTTTCAAGCTCTTGGGTCGCTGCCTCTCATAAACTCCGTAACGGATTTAACGTATTGGAATGTGGTCTCGCTTAGCTTCGATGACAGAGCCTATGAAGTGACTGGAACGACCCAACCAGGACACATTTTGGACGGGATCCGTTATTGGCAGGCACAAGTCGACCAAAAGAATCCATGTTCAATCGTGGTGAAAACGTGGGCACATGAACGCAGTGCAAACAGCATCGACGAGGCAACACGCATAGTGTTTAATTTTACCTTTGGTGATTTGCAGACCGAGGTCTGGACGGATTATCTAAGAAATATCGGCAATCACTGGAAGACGCAAAAGAACGTCACCGTCACTGGCCCGAATTGAACGAGCGAAGTCGACGTCTCGGGAGCAAAAAAACTTCAATGAAGCGAATCTATCTGTCACTAGTCGTTAGCGGCGTAATTGCCGCAGGGAGTATCAGAGCCGACCCGGTTACTAACGCCTATTATGATCGGATGAACGCATGGGCTGAGAAGGCGAAGGCCAATCCAAAAAACAAAACTGCGCTGCACCAGTTGGAAGAACTTACAGCGAGTACAGAGTTTTGGACCCGCTATTATGCGTACGTGTTTCTTTTTCAACTGGCAATTGAAGATGTAGGAGGCTATCGGGCTGAAATCGTGCCGTACTTCGATAAAGCATTGGAGGATCCTGACCCGGCAATCAGACGAGAAGCTGCGGAAGCGATTTTGGAGATTGGGGCTGTCGCGGTCGATCGAGAGATGTCGCTTTTGCTAAAAATTGTGGACAAGAGTGAAGAAGATGACATCACGTGGTTTTCGACAGAGGCATTGGGAAAGTTGGGCAATCAGGAAAAGGCCCGGGAGGCATTGCCGGTTCTCTTGGCTGCTGCAAATAAGGCGCCACCCGCAGGAACACAGGTCGAAGCCCCTCAGGTGCGTTACTACGCTTTGGATTCGATCGGACAGATTGCGAAAAGACACGGCGTAAATCCGATTCCTCAGCTAGAAAAGATTATGGACTCAAACGAATCTCCTTATAAAGATCGCGTGGCTAAGGTGATTTTAGAATTAGAGCCAACGAACAAGAAAGCTCAGCAAGTATTGCATTCTGGTCACGATTAACACCCGTGATTAATGTGTCAACCCATAGCAGGCGTGATGCCGGCTATGGCAAGTAGTAGTTCCCTGGGACAGCTTCACACTACGGTCAGATGGCAAAGAGGGCCATCAATCTTTCGCTTATCACCCAAACGCTTCAACACATGTGACCCCACATCCAGACCACCGGCGGGTAGGAACCCGCGGGGGATTCCGCGCAGGCCGAACCCGAAGGGCGAGACGAGCGAAGCCAAGTCAGACGAGACGCCCATGCGCAGCATGGGCAACCGAGCGAGTCAAC
>CAZAQZ010000316.1:0-1486 GCA_964487175.1 uncultured Verrucomicrobiota bacterium
GGACGGATTGAAAATGCGTGTGTGGATTGATGTGAGATGATTGTTGCCCTGCTAATGTGTTTTGGTGGAGTGGCGATTTGGCCTATCTATCAATTATTTGCTCGAAAGTGGACCAGGTGCTCAACATACTTGGCCGTTTGCTGCGCTCTTCAAATAATCGCGTCTGCTGCCATCTACTTTCTTATCCAACAAGCCAAAATTACAACTCAAGATTATTGGATGTTAAGCGCGTTGTACTTGCCACTGAACGGGTTTTTCTCAGCAGTTCAGATGGGTGTCTTGTTTGTACTTGTGCTCCGGTGGATCAAATCACACGAAAGTATCAGTCCGAAATCCTAGCGGCCTTGCGAGTTGCCATTCACATCCGGCAGAAAATTGCGCGCCACGGCATCATCCCATGAGAATAACACGAAGCCTGGGGCGCCCATGCGGCGGGTGAGATCGATCTCGCTCCTCAGGCCGGTCATCTGCTGGAATTTGTAGCTGCCGATGCCGACCACCACCTTGTTGCGGCTGCCCATCCAGTTTTGCTGTTTCGATACGCGCGTCTCGAATTCATGCAGGTCGGGTGTGTAGGTCATCGTGCAGACGTAATCCAGCCAGCCGCGGTCCAGCCACAATTTCCAATCCTGCGCGCGGTCCTGCCGGCCCCGCTCCAAATCCTGAAACACCGCCGCCGACAATGGCATGCCCGGACGCAACAGGCGCGCTTCCTCGGTCAGATCGCGGACGGTGTCATTAATGACCTCGCGCCGCCATTCGTAAAACTTGTCCGTCAACGGCCCGCCCATCACGTCCTCGGGCCAGCGTCGCGCGCGGTTGCCGGCGTAGGCCTCAAACGCTTTCCGGCAATGATCGCAGTAGCAGCTCGGTTCCTCGAAAAACCGGATGTAATCGAATTGCAGTCCGTCGAACGGATAGCGCGTCAAAATCTCGCGCACCTCCGCTTCGAGTTGGACGCGGTTGATCGGTTGGGAGGGACATAGCCATGTAAAGCCGTTCTGGAGTGCGGGATGACCATCCGGCCCGATCATCACGCGATCGGCCCGGATGTAACGCCGCTGAAACCCGGGCGGTGCCTTGAACATGAACATGCAGATGAGCTTGGCGTGCACCGCAATCCCGCGTCGGTGGGCCAGGTTGATCCCGCGAATCCAGTCGTCCTCCGACGCGGTCGAGACGTCGGGCAGGATTCTGCTGTGCGGATAAAAGGCCGCGCCGCCGGAAGCGAAATTCACATACATCGTATTGAAGCCAGCCCGCTGCAACGCTGCCGTCGCCTTGTCCCAATCCAGCCTGGTCGGATCGCTGACCCACACGCCGCGCACTTCGGTGACGGGACTTGGCGGCGGGATTGGATGCGTGGGCGGTGGTGGCGGGTTTTCAGTAACCGGTTCGTAATGGGAAAAGGTGCACGAATTGAGCAAAAGCGCGATGCCCATGCCCACGAGTGTGCGACCACAAGGTTTCCCCAACACCTTCATCT
>CAZAQZ010000316.1:1586-4264 GCA_964487175.1 uncultured Verrucomicrobiota bacterium
AGAGTTGCCAAACGAAATGTTTGCTGTTACAAAACTTTCGGCATGCTGCGCAAACTCACCATCCTCGGCCCAGGACTTCTGGGCGGTTCCATCGGTCTCGCGGCGCGACAACGCAAGGTCGCGCAACGCGTCGCCATCTGGGCGCGCCGGCCCGAGGCGGCGGACGAAGCGCTCAAACTCGGCGCGGCGGATGAAGCGACCACCGATTTGGGCAAAGCCGTCGCCGATGCCGAACTCATCGTGCTGGCGACGCCCATCGGCGTGATGCGACCGCTGGTGGAACAGATCACGCCGATGTTGACGAACAATTGCGTGGTCACCGATGTGGGCAGCGTCAAATACTCCATCGTCACCGAACTTTCTCATTTATTGGCGGGCAAGGCCCGATTCGTCGGTTCGCATCCGATGGCCGGTTCCGAACAATCCGGCATCGAGTTCGCCCGGCGCGATCTGTTCGAAAACGCGGTGTGCATCGTCACCCCGCGCGACGACACTGACAAGGCGGCGGTGCAACTGGTGCACGATTTTTGGAAGTCGCTCGGATGTTCACTCCGCACGCTCGCGCCGCAGGAACACGACGAGATTGCGGCGCGCATCAGCCACATGCCACACCTTGTCGCCGCGACGGTGGTCAATGTGGTGTGCAATGACGGGGCGCATCCGCTGAATTTCACCGGTCCCGGTTTCAAGGATTTCACGCGCATCGCCAGCGGCCCGGCGGATATGTGGACGGAGATTTGCATGGAGAACCGCCAGGAGATCACCCGCGCGCTGGATCATTTGATTGAGGAACTGGCCAAGACACGCGCCGCCCTGGAAAACGCCGACGGCATCGAATTGCGCGCCATGCTCAAGCGCGCGAAACATTTCCGGGATGAATTGAAATTCAGGGCATGAAACCGCTGCCTGATCCCTATCCCATCGAACCGCTGGCGAAACCGCCCCATTGCACGATCACCGTGCCCGGTTCGAAGAGCATCACCAACCGCGCCCTGATTCTGGCCGCGTTGTCCGAAAGCAAATGCACGTTGCGCGGCGCGCTTTGGGCCGATGACACACAGGTGATGGTGGATTCGCTGCAGCGGTTGGGATTCGACGTGAAAGTCGAACCCGATCCCGCTGAACAATGCAATCGCACGATCACAGTGGTGGGCCGGGGCGGCGAAATCCCATCAAAGAAGGCCGATCTGTACGTCGGCAATGCAGGAACGGCCGCCCGATTTCTCACCGCGTTGGTCTGCCTCGGCCACGGCGAATACACAATCCACGGCGACGAGCGCATGCACGAGCGGCCGATGGGTGATTTGTTTGCCGGGTTGCGCAGGTTGGGACCGGAGATTTCTTCCCCCAGCCATTTGCCGGCCATCATTCGGGCGGATGGGTTGCGTCCCAAAACGGTGGTGGTGAGCGCGCGCCACAGCAGCCAATTCGCGAGCGCCTTGCTGTTGATCTCCCGCCAGGCGGGGTTGAAGGTGCAACTGTCCGAACCGGACGAGCCGCACGGTTATATTGAAATGACCAAGCGCATGACGGAACGGTTCACGCACGATTATTTTATCGAACCCGACTTGTCCAGCGCCTCGTATTTCGTGGCGGCGGGCTGGACCACGGGCGGACACGTGGAGGTCGCGGGCGCACCAAAGAATTCGTTGCAGATTGACGGCGCGTTCCCGCAATTCCTTCCGCCGCCGCCGGTCGTTTCCCGCGCCAGCGACCTGGGTGACAGTGTCATGACGCTGGCGGTGTGCGCCCTGTTTGGCAACCAGCCCATGAAATTGACCGACGCCAAACGCATGCGCGAGCAGGAGACGGATCGGTTGCATGCGATGGCAACGGAGTTTCAGCGCGTGGGGGCCAGGGCGGAGGAGCAGAAGGAAGGGCTTCGGGTATGGCCCGCGGAATCCGGCCAATTGCACGGGGCGGACATTGAGACATATAATGATCACCGGATGGCGATGAGTTTTGGCGTGTTGGGATTGAAAGTTCCGGGGATTCGTATTACAAATCCGGGGTGCGTGAGCAAAACGTTTCCGAACTTTTTCGAGAGGCTGGAGCAATTGCGCCGGTGAGTGAGAAGCCCGCAGAGAAACAGGTCACGGTCGTTGCCGTGGACGGCCCCGCCGCCAGCGGCAAGAGCACCGTGTCGCGCTCGCTGGCCAAAATGCTCGGATTCAATTATGTCGATTCCGGCGCGATGTACCGGGCGGTGACGTGGAAGGCACTGCAGATGGGCATCGACGTCGAGAACACGATGGACGTCATCGGCATGATGCTGACGATCAAGATCACATTCGAAATGATCGACCACTCGGCGAATATTCTGATCGATGGATTCAATCCCGGCGACGCCATTCGCGCGCCGTACGTTACGGAGAAGGTGTCGGCGATCGCCGCGATTCCCGAGGTGCGCCAGATCCTCGTGCAACACCAGCGGTCCCTTACCAGATTTGGCAACCTCGTCATGGAAGGCCGCGACATCGGCACGGTGGTATTTCCCGGCACGCCTTACAAATTTTATCTGGAAGCCAAACCGGAAGTGCGGGCGATGCGGCGCACCCGCGATTTGGAAGCCATGAAAATCCCGGCGACACCGGAAGGCGTGGCGCAATCGATCCACCGGCGCGACATGAAGGATTCAGGCCGGAGCGCGTCGCCGTTGCAAATCGCGCTGGGCGCGG
>CAZAQZ010000317.1:0-4255 GCA_964487175.1 uncultured Verrucomicrobiota bacterium
GTGACATTTACATTTGCTCGATGACGCCGATGCCGAGCAGGTCGAGTCCGTGCTTGATGACATCCGCAGTAAGACGGCAGAGCTGCAGGCGCGACGACCGGAGCGGCTCGGCAGACTGGAGGACGGGACAGTTTTCGTAAAACGCGCTGAATCGCGTCGTAAGATCGAACAAGTAGCTTGTTAGCCAGTTCGGTTTGTCCTCGTCCGCAACCGCCTGTAGAATCTCACCAAAACGCAGGAGGTGTTTTGCCAAATCCAGCTCGGCTGCGTGCTCGAGAGTTACTCTTGTCAATTCGGTTTTCGTGGTGCCAGCCTTGCGGAAGATGCTTTGCACGCGGACGTAGGCATACTGCATGTAGGGTGCGGTGTTCCCCGTCATCGCCAGCATCTTCGACCAACTAAAGACGTAATCAGTCGTCCGATTTTGCGATAGATCAGCATACTTGACCGCCCCGATGCCGACCACCGAAGCAATCTGCCGTTGAACATCTGCTGGGAAGTCGGGACTTTTCTCCTTTACGACCTCAAGCGCGCGTTCCTCCGCTTCGTCAAGCAATGCGGTAAGCTTCACTGACTCGCCTTGTCGGGCTTTCAGCGGTTTGCCATCCTCGCCGAGGATCGTCCCGAAATACACGTGACGCAGGTCGGGTGCGTCCTTCAACCACTTGCGAGCTGCCGCAAAGACCTGCCTGAAATGCAACTGCTGCCGCGCGTCAGTCACATAAATGATCTCGGCAGGATGCCACTGCTCGGTGCGATACCTAATGGTTGCCAGATCGGTCGTGCCATAAAGAAACGCGCCATCCGCCTTTTGAATGATCAGGGGTGCTCCGCCCTTCAATTCCGGAATATCATCAAAGAAAATGCACTGCGCGCCCTCACTCTCATTGGCGATGCCAGAGCGCAGTAAGTCCGTCACCACGTCGTTCAGCATCGGGTTGTAAAAACTCTCGCCGAGCGTGTAATCAAAGCTTACGCCCAACCGCCGGTACGTCTTGTCGAATTCCTGGCGGGAAAGGTCAATGAGTGTTTGCCAGACAGCCCGGTTATCGACGTCGCCCTGTTGTAGCTTCACAAGCTCGGATTTGGCCTCTTCCCTCACCGCTGCGTCGCTATCGCATTTTGCGTTAACGAGTTTATACAAACGCTCCAGCTCTCCGATGGGGTCAGCCTTCAACGCAGTGTCGTCGCGATATTTTTTCCAGCCGACGATCAACATGCCAAATTGCGTGCCCCAGTCGCCAATGTGGTTATCGGTGATGACGCGATGACCGAGGAACCGCAGCACGCGCGCGAGACAATCCCCGATGATGGTGGAGCGGATGTGACCGACATGCATCGGCTTGGCGACATTGGGTGAACTGAAATCGACGACGACAGTTTTGGGCTGCGCGGTTTTCGGCACGCCCAGCCGTAGATCGCTGGCAGCGGCAGCGATTTGTTCAGAGACAAACTCGGGCTTGAGGCGAAAGTTGATGAATCCAGCCCCTGCGACGGTCGGCGTCTTGGAAACGGCGTCGACTTTCAGTTCGGCAATGACAGCTTTGGCGAGTTCCTGCGGGTTTCTTCGAAGGCGCTTGGCAACTGCCATGATGCCATTGGCTTGGTAATCACCGAATTTAGGATCGGCGCACGGCTTGATCAACGCGGGGCCGGCGTTCTCTGTCCCGATGACAGACCGCAGGGCTTTCTCCACGGCCTCGGACAGGATCTCTGGCGCAGTGGGCATGAGCAATCAGGCGGCAGCGCGGAAAACCGCGAGGATTTCCTCGGCGGTCTTGGCATTCTCCAGTTGATCGCGGCGATTCTTGTCGCTGAGGAACCGCGCAAGCGCCGAGAGTGTGTGCAGATGCTTCTGGAATTGGCCTTGCGGCGTGAGGAACAAGACGCAGAGACGAACCGGCTGATTGTCGAGCGCCTGAAAATCGATGGGCGGATCCAGCCGCGCGACGATCGCCACAACGTCTGAGATGCAATTAACGCTGGCGTGGGGCAGGGCGATGCCGTAGCCGATGCCCGTGCACTTGGTTGCCTCACGGTCCTTGATGGCCTTGAGGACGGTCTCCCGGTCTTCGGGATGAATCTTACCGTCACGCACCAGCCGGTCGACGAGCAATCCGATGAGACTCCAACGGTCCGAGGCGGACACTTTTGGGATGATCTGTTCCAAACTTACGATTTCCGTCAGGTTCATCGGTGTGTTCGCCATCGCTTCACCGTCTACGAAGCATGCCGAAACAGGTTTGACATATAGTGCCACAGCGCTACGAGATTGTCGAGGGTCCAGCTGTATACCGCGCAAATATCCCGCCCCATGGTTCGACCGAGGTCCGTCATTGTCAGCCGCTTCGAGAGGAGGGTCGCCGTGAGTGCGATGGTCAGCAGGTTCATCAGGTAGATGGCCGCCGTGGAGAAGAAGATGCCTTGGGATTGCACGTCGGGCTGGCGCGCACTCAGCAGCATCATCATGGTAAACGTCACGTGAAAACTCCAGCCAAGCCCGATCAGGAAGAACAACCAGTTCATGTATGCCGACAGATCCCAAACGGCATGCGCGATAAAGAACGCGATGATGAACAGCATCGCGTAGAATGGGAAGAAGTAAGGGGCCAGCGTGATGAACCAGTTCGTCTTGCTGGTTCTGACCTGCCCGCCCGTCTTTTTCACCTTCAGGCCGCTCACGCGCGCCCCCATCAGCAGCGCCCAGAAGGCGTGGGTCAATTCATGGCCGAGTACATATGTCCGCATTGGTTTCGGCAGGAAGGTGAACACAATCAGCCACAGACCGTATCCCAAACCGAACGCCAGGAGCGGTGAATGCAGCGCCGAGGTCGTTTCCGCAGGGAACACAAGCCGATGTGCCAGCGTCCATGTGCTCATCGTCAACGCCACGCACGCTGGCATCAGCAGCACCGCCACCATGAGCTTCAGCCATTTCACAGGGCAGAACCTGCCTGAACTAAGGGGAATTTGAAATCCCAAAACGAACCGTTGGGAACTTCCCGGGTACACAACAACCTGCCAGATCACGTCAACAAAGTGCAGTGTGAGTTCCGGCCACAACGATCGCGCATCAATGAAGACGATGAGAATGTGTTGTAAGCAGCAGGCAGGTGCTGTCAGACGGAGGCGGAAGAAGGCGGTGAGACCGCAAGGGTCAGGAACACATTGTATTGATCCCCATACTGCCCGAAGTAATAGAGCGAGTAGGACCGCGAGAACACCAGCACGGGCAGCAGCAAAACGGCGCCAAGATAGGGCAGGATCAGTAGGCAACCGGCAATACAACAGGTCACGAGCACGGTTATCAGCACGAGTGCGACAACCGCTAGCCCGAGCACGATTTGAAACAGCAGATACACCACGAAGTGAGCAACATTGACCGATAGCAGGCCGAGAAACTCCCTCCATGCTTCGAGGCACGTATTGCCGCGCAAAAACATGATCGGTACCACGAAATCCTTCGTGAGTTTGTTGATGCAGCCAAACACAACTCCCAGCACGATCAACATCAAGACGACACAGACGAACATCAGGACATCTGGGGCGTCCAGTCTGTCGTGGTGGTACATCTTCAAGGCGAGCAGAATCGCCATCACGATGAATGGGATGCTCGGCACCATGGCAATCAGGCCGAGCACGAGACGGAACAGGAACAAACTGTTTCCCTGACGGGCAAACTTGTGCCAAGGTATATCGATTTCCGCCTTCTGAAGCGCGACGCAGTGAAGAAACATGAATTTGCCACGGCTGTTGAGCCACAACATGACCACTCCGAGGGCGATGCAAAAGACGACGAGTATGATTGCCAGCGGCACAATCCACATGAGATTGTTCGCCACATAGGCCTTCGCGTGTTCCAGTTGCTCGTGGAAGTTGGCGTTGCCGCCATCGGGGCCGCCACCGTTTCGTGAGCCGAGATTGAAGTTCCCGCCGAATCCTCTTTCCCCGAGCCCCGCGAGCCAGGCGCAGAAGCCGATGGTAAACCACCTGCTGATATCGAACGGACGAAACAAGAGCACTTTGACCCGTTCAATCGCCTGCTCCACAGGAACCGTAACACTGACATTTGCCTGCTGAATTGCCATAGCCTCGAAGAAACCTATCGCCTGAATCTTGCCCCAGCATATTGATTTCTGGAATAGACATTAAAACACATTTTTGACGCACTGAACAGAAGTCACTGGCCTGAAAAGTGTCCAGTTCAGCCGTCGCCACCTCCTTTTCCCCGTTGACTTTTCGGGCGTCGTCAGTA
>CAZAQZ010000318.1:0-4202 GCA_964487175.1 uncultured Verrucomicrobiota bacterium
GTCTTCGGAACCGAGGGTTGGGGGTTCAAATCCCTCCGGGCGTACCACTTGTCACGTGACCTCATGCTATTGCGCTCAAACATCGATAAACAAACGCTTCGGTCGGGGTTCTGATTGCTCCTGAGCATTTGACCTCCCCTCCGTGTGGATTTAGAACCCCCAGGAATTTGCGGTGATTTGGTGTTCTCGTGAATCTTGGATTCTTGGTCGTTCGCATCGGGCCCTCAGACGGTGAGTTTCTGGTAATGGTCACGCCCCGCACGGATGGCTGAAGTTGCAGCATCTGCAGATATGTCAGACGCGCCGAAGGGAGCGCAGAAGAAAGCCATCTCTGCGCCCCTTCGACTCCATTTCCTCCCCTGAGAGCTATTTCGCTTTGCCGGACTTGCCCTGCTTGCTGGTGTACGTGAGCGCGCGTTCGTCCATGAAGGACTCCTCTCCCACCACGACAATCACCGGTACCGAGACGGCAAGACCGTGTTTGGGGGAGTTCGTATTGATCAAACCGTATTCCGCCCAGGGATCACGCCAGGTGCCGTTCTTGAATTGCGCCTTTACCAGAACCAAGTCGGTCTTTTTCTGTACTGACAGTTGGACGTTCCCAAACGAGTTCACACCTTTTCCCTTGGTGTTTAAAACGAATGACAAGACGGCATCGCCAACATCCACGAGCACGGTGCGTCCGGCAGGCGCGAAGCCGGGGCCGAGGTCAACCAGTCCCTGGAGACTCGCCGTATCTTTATTGGTCCTGGCAAAGTTGATGTTCATTTGCAACTTCAGCGGCTGATTCGTGCTGAACTGGCAAGGCACCGACACAGTCAGTGCAGCGGTATTCGATGAAAGTCCGTCGCTTGCCACCGCGCTGGCGTGGAATGGCCCGCAGTCGGAATAGGTGCTCGAGGCCAGGGCTCCGCTGGCCGTCGTTCCGTCGCCGAAGTTCCAGTAGTAGCTGACCGGGTCGCCATCCGCATCGGTGGCGGATGCGACAAAGAACGCCGGTTCACCGGCAACAACGACAAACAGCGTGCCATTGGAGAGGACGGCGTTGTTGACGAGTGGCCCAAGGAAGAACACCGGCTGATGATTGCTTGAAATCGCTGCCACGCCAGCACCCGAAGCACTAATGATACTGGCGCCGCCAGTGGCGTCGCTGTTGACCGTCACCGTGCCGCCGTAACTTTGAACCGCCATGGGCGCAAACGTCACTGTTACGGCGTGTGAACCACCAGCCGCAATCGCGCCGCTGAACGCACCACCGAATCCGGTCGGGTAGCTGATGCTGTTGACCGTCAGTGTCGAGTTGCCTGAATTGGTGATCGTTAGCGTGGCTGTCGCGATTGCGCCGGTTATCACGTTGCCAAAGGCCAGGCTACCGCTGACGCCGATGACTGCGGTCGGAACTGCCGCACCGGCACCGGAGGCGCTAATGGTGCTGGTACCGCTGCTGGCATCGCTGTTGACCGTCACTGTCCCATCGTAGCTTTGGACCGCAATCGGTGTGAACGTGACCGTTATATTGGTGGATGCGCCCGCTACGATCGTGCCACTGAACGCGCCACTGAAACCCAACGGATAACTGATGCTGCTGACGGTCAACGTTGCGTTGCCAGAATTGGCAACCGTTAATGTGGCTGTCGCGATCGCGCCGATTGTCACGTTGCCAAAGGATAAGCTACCGCTGACGCCAATGATTGGGGTCGGAGCTGCCGCCCCGGCGCCGGATACAGTACTGGTACTGGTACCACCGGCGGCATCGCTGTTGACCGTCACTGTCCCACCGTAACTTTGGACCGCGTCGGGCGCGAACGTGACCGTTATATTGGTGGATGCGCCGACTGCGATCGTGCCACTGAATGCGCCACTGAAACCCGCCGGATAGCTGATGCTACTGACCGTCAACGTTGCGTTGCCAGAATTGGTGATCGTTAGCGTGGCTGTCGCGATTGCGCCGGTTGTCACGTTGCCAAAGGCCAGGCTGCCGCTGACGCCGATGATTGGAGTCGGAGCTGCCGCCCCGGCGCCGGAAGCAGTAATGGTGCTGGTGCCACTGGCGGCATCGCTGTTGACCGTCACTGTCCCACCGTAACTTTGGACCGCGTCGGGCGCGAACGTGACCGTTATATTGGTGGATGCGCCGACTGCGATCGTGCCACTGAATGCGCCACTGAAACCCGCCGGATAGCTGATGCTACTGACCGTCAACGTTGCGTTGCCAGAATTGGTGATCGTTAGCGTGGCTGTCGCGATTGCGCCGGTTGTCACGTTGCCAAAGGCCAGGCTGCCGCTGACGCCGATGATTGGAGTCGGAGCTGCCGCCCCGGCGCCGGATGTGGTGATGGTGCTGGTGCCACTGGCGGCATCGCTGTTGACCGTCACTGTCCCACCGTAGCTTTGGACCGCAATCGGTGTGAACGTGACCGTTATATTGGTGGATGCGCCCGCTGCGATCGTGCCGCTGAACGCGCCACTGAAACCCGACGGATAACTAATGCCGCTGACCGTCAGTGTAGCGTTGCCTGAATTGGTGATCGTCAGCGTGGCCGTCGCTGTTATGCCGGTTGTCTCATTGCCAAAGGCGAGATCGCCGCTAACACCAATAATCGGTGCAGGGTTGTTCCCGGCGGCCTGAAAACTCAGCCCGGCCGGGGTCAGGATCAACGCCCCCAAGAGCGTGGCGGGGACTCCCACGGAAGTTGACGGCTGCAACTCATACAATTCCGATAGCACAGCACCGCCGGCGGGATTGGTCACCGAATTGTCAATGGTCGGGTTGAAGAATCCAAAGCTTGTGCCCAGCGTCTTCAAGTCCTGCGCCGACCAACTGCCGGTTTGGGTGGCGTCGATGACGGCTGTAGCGGAACTATTCGAGGTGGATGTGGCGCCGTATAACGTGCCAGCCGATCCAGGGCTATACATCACTTCGATGGTCCCCGACGCATTCTTCTGGGCAAATGAACTGCTGCGATTCCACGCCGGCTGTCCATCCATCCGGGTCGCCCACAGAGTGGCTACGGGAGCGTGGCCGTCGGACGTGCCAGCTGACCGGCCCGTGGTCGAGACCGCGCCCCAAACCAGGTCCGTGCGTGTGAACCAATTGGCACCATACGCATCAGCAAGGTCCTGAACTGCCAGTGCAGTCAAAGGAATCGTCGCGCCGGGGGTGGCACCGTAGAAGTTGCTCATATTGCCGAGGTCCACTTCAAGGTTCACGGCTTGACCCGGCGTTGCCGTGGCGCGAAAGCCCAGGATCAACTCATTAAACTGCGGCGTGAGAGTCTGCGCATTGGCGTGAAGCACTGAAGTAAGTAGGGAGACACCGGTCAGGAGCCCGAGGCCCATCTTGCGGATCGTTTCTTCCACTATGATTTCCTTCCTGTTCTTGTTATACGGCCCCGGTTGGTTCGCTAATTGACGTCGTTGTCTTTCTAATCATCGCCCCCTCCTCCGCCGTAGCCCAACACCTCGACGGTGATGAGCGAGGCAAAATCCTGCTGGGGCGCCAGCGTTTCCCCGGTTTGCCCGGCAATGTCGCCTGATGAGATCGTGGCTGCGGCGAGCGAGGCATTCGCGGCCTGCAAGCCGAGTGTGTTCAGCGACAGGTTTAGGGACGGCACACCGGCGCTTGATCCCTGGACCTCGATGTTGCCGACATTGAGCACCAGCAGCGCGGCCAGATTTATGTTGCCGGACACACGAATGCCCGCGTCGCCGGCGTCGATCGTGCCAGCGGGCGCGACCAAATCGACATCGCCGGGGGCGACACCGGCGACGGTGGCCAGGACACCAATCCCGCCGCCGGTGGCCAGGCCCGCCAAATCGGTTTGAACAGCCCCGCTCTGGGGATCGACGAGCACACGCGTCGGCGGGGCCGACTGCACGGTTTTGGATGAGGCGCCGGCGGCGATATCGCCTTCGGAAGACCAAATAATCACGTTTCCGCCGCGCAGAGTGAAAATGCGGGACGTGCCAACGACCACGCTGTCACGGGTAAAGATGGAGATGTCGCCCCCGTCCTCGGTCAAAATGCCCTGGTCTACCGGCTGATTGCCGGTCAGATCAAACCCGACCAGAAGTTGCCCCCCCGGGACGAGTAGGCTGATGTCACCGCCGCTCGATGTTTTGATCTCACGCGAAGTGAGGGTGATGTTGCCCTGCCACGACCCGGATTCCGGAAAGAGATCGGCAATCGCAGCAAAGCCTGC
>CAZAQZ010000319.1:0-4191 GCA_964487175.1 uncultured Verrucomicrobiota bacterium
GCTGATGCTGAAGAACGGCACATCGGCTTCGCCCGCGATTGCCTTGGCCAAAAGGGTTTTGCCGGTGCCTGGAGGCCCAACCATCAACACGCCCTTGGGAATGCGACCGCCGAGCCGCTGGAATTTTTTCGGGTCCTTGAGGAACTGGATGATTTCCTCGACCTCTTCCTTGGCCTCCTGCATGCCGGCAACGTCCTTGAAGGTGACCTTGTTCTTGTCGCGGCTGAGCATGCGGGCGCGGGATTTGCCGAAACTCATGGCGCCCTTGCCGGCGATCTTGATCTGGCGAACGAAAAGAAAATAAAGCGCCCCGACAAACAGGATGGGGCCCAGCGACCACGACAACACCTGCATCCAGAACTGGCTGGCTTCCTTGAAATCAATCTGGACGTTCTTCGACTTGAAAAATTTGTAAATCTCGTCGCTGTAATGCACCTGCGTCACAAACTTGACGGGCTTCGCCGTGCCGTCCTTGCCCGGCTCATTGTATTCGCCCTTGATCTTGTCCAGCGTGCTCGCTCCGGATTCGATCGCGACGCTGCTGACGAGGCCCTGATCGACCTTCTGCTCGAGCTGCCAAAACGCGATTTCTTCCACGTGTTCCTGTTGGTACTGACGCAACCTCAACAGCACCGGCACGACAATCAGCACCAAAAGCCAAATGAGAATGACACGCACGGGAAACCGCGGGTCACGCCCCTCGGGCGTCCGCTTCATTTTTAGCTTTCGAGACTGTTTATCGTCCATGTGTCATTCCTGGGCCACCGCTCGCGGCAGCGCGCGTTAGGCAATCCTTCCGGTTCACGAACCTGTTAAACGCGCCAACGTAGCATACACATTTGACCATTGCAACAGGTTTGGTTTCCCCCAGTAAATACTTGGGCTGGCGACCCTGAATGCCCTTTCCCAAGCAGTTAGAATGCCCCTCTCACTTATGTGATTCAGCAGTTCGGAGAATTGCCTAATGGGGGGACACAAATCGGCCAATTGCGCATGCTCGAATACATCAATTTGGAGGACAAGAAAAGCCATTGCCTTGCGGGCTGTTGCGAGCGTTGCTATAGTGCGTGGCAGCAGAGGAGACCCGAATATGAGGGCGGTATTGCTGGTGTTCGGCCTGGTATTGCTTGCCGGGTGCGCCACTTTCGAAGAAACTCCGCAGGACGTCGAAAAACGGCTCGCCGACCCGACGCGCGGTCATTTGTACCAACCTGATTCGGATCAAGGGAACTGACTCCCAATGGTGATCATTCATTCGCCCCGGTGTTTGCAGTATGCCGCCGAAGGACATCCCGAAAGTCCCGAACGGATCGCCACCGCCCTGGATGTGCTTCACGAACACCATCATGACTGGTTGACCCCGGAATTGTGTTGCGAACAGGACATCCTGCGCGTCCACACACCGCAATTGCTGACTGCCGTGAAAGACGGCACGTTCTCCGACGCCGACACTCCGTTTTTTCCGCAGATTTTCGAACTCGCGCAGCTTGCGGCCGGAAGCGCCATCCTCGCCGCGCAACAGGCAATGCGAGGACAGCCGGCATTCTCCTTGATGCGGCCGCCAGGCCATCACGCGGGACGCGACAGCGTCATGGGGTTCTGCTACTTCAACAACATCGCCATCGCCGTCGCCAAAATGCTGGGGGACGAGTCGCAGGAGGTCAGGCGCGTGGCGATTCTGGATTTCGACTGTCATCACGGCAACGGGACGGAGGATATTTTCCAAGGAGATGAACGCGTCTTGTTTGCTTCACTGCATCAATCACCCTGTTATCCGGGGACCGGTTTGATTTCCCGCGACAACTGTTTGAATTACGCGCTGGCTCCCCAGACCAAACCGCCTGAGTTTCTTGCGGCGCTTACCGACGCGTTGGAAAAACTCGCCGCGTTCAAGCCCGAACTGCTCGCAGTATCGGCGGGATTCGACGCGTACAAGGGCGATCCGATCACGCAAATGGGCCTGGAGATCGACACTTATCACGACATCGGAGCGCACATCGCTTCGTTTTGCCAGGCTACGAAGAAGGCACGGACACCGCTCCCGTGCTTCATGGTGTTGGAAGGAGGCTACTCGCGGGATTTCGCACGTTGTGTGGAGAGTTTTGTCAACGCCTGGTGGTAGAAACGGCCCCGCAATTCAATCTTCCACTTCGCCAGGCTCTCGTGTATCTTTCTTTGCCGAAAGAGAGACGGCGTGTGACTGAAGCTTTTAAAGGGATTTCCGTCAGGGGCGCCAACGGCGAGGTGTACGTGCGCGTCGTCGGGCGCGGCACATTTCAAAATGGGCAGCCGCTGCGCCGTTACGCGCTGGAGATGATCCAACATGGATACCTCCAGTTCATCATCGATTTGGGGCAATGTCAGGGAATGGACAGCACGTTCCTCGGCATGCTCGCGGGAATCGGCTTGCGGTTGCAGCAGGACAACCGCCAGGGTCAGGTGCATGTGGTCCATGTCGGCGCGCGCAACATGGAATTACTTCAAACACTTGGATTGGACCGCCTCTTCGATATCGAGGTCTCGAACAATCACCACACCACGCATCCAGTGCCTCCCGAGTCGGAATTCCAGAAACTTCCCGATACCGATATCGGGACATTGTCGAAGCCGCTCAACAAGAACGACACGGCGGATTTGATGCTGGAAGCGCACGATAACCTGATTCGGGCGGACCAGCGCAACGTGGATCGGTTCGAGGACCTGACGCAATTCCTGCGCAAGAACGTTGAGAAACGCACCGAGACCAAGGAGAAACCGCAGGAGGATGTTGCCTGACTCGGCAGGAGGCGCCTGATTTCCGGACACGCCAACGCGAAGGGGGATGCCGATAATGAAAGATTTTCGAATCGAACGTGAGACTCGGGACAATGTTCAACTCGTGCGGTTGAGCGGATCGCTGGACATGTATTCGTTCACCCGTCTGGAGACCCAGCTCAATTCATACTTCCAGCAGGGTCAATATCGCATCGTTCTTGATTGTCGTGACCTCGATTACATCGGCAGCGCCGGCTTGGGCGCCCTGATCGGCTTCGCCAAGCAGGCACGCGAACACGACGGCGATGTCAAATTGCTCAACGTCCCGGAACGCATTTTCAAGATTATCGAACTTCTTGGGTTCACCAAGGTTTTGCAGGTTCACGCCACCCAGGAGGACGCCCTTGCAAGTTTCTCCGCCAGCTAAAACGGTCCCGGAAGTCATGGACCTACCCGAAAAAGTCCGCCTCAAGAAGTCCACCGGCAAACTCCAGATTCACACACCGGGTCACGGCAGTTACTTGTCCTACATCCGCTCGCTGGTGGGCGACCTGGCCAGGAAAGTCGGGTTCCCCGATGAAGAAGTCGCCAAGATCGAGATGGCGGTGGACGAGGCCTGTTCCAATGTCGTCGAGCACGCCTACAAAGCCAAGAAGGAATGGCGCTGGAACCATCGCGACCCGGAAATCCGGCTGGATGTGCGCGCGGAGAATGGGCGGTTGATCATCGAGATCAACGACCACGGCCAGCGATTCGATTTCGCAAGTTACAACCCGGTGAATGTCGAAGGACGCATCAAGGAAATGCTGCCCCACGGCTATGGCATCTTCATTATGCGCAAGTTCATGGATGAAGTGCAGTACAGCTCCAGCGACGCCATGGGCAACACCCTGCGGCTGGTCAAATACTTGAAAAAATCCTAGTCGTCCGCCATGGTAGGCGCTGGTGGTAGCTATGATCCCCGAAGACAAACATAAAGAACCTGCTTCCGTTCAAACCGAACAGGACGGAGGCGCCGAGCTCAAACATGAGGCGGCGCACGGCAAGCACAAGCCCGTCAAGATTTCAGAACAGGAACTGGAAAAGCTTAAAGCACAGGTTGCCGAAAACTGGGACAAGTATCTTCGGACCGCTGCTGATTTGGAGAATTACCGCAAGCGTGTCGCGCGCGAGAAGGAGGAACTCGCCCGCTACACCTCCGAGCGCGTGGTGTCGGCACTGCTGCCCGTTCTCGATAATCTCGACCGCGCACTGACAGCCGCGGAAACCCACGCTGGCGACACTGCGGCCTTGATGGATGGCCTTTAACAAATCCATGCGCACTTCCGCCGGACACTGGAACAATTCGGTCTCCAGGAAATTATCACGAATCCCGGACATCCATTTGACCCCAACGTGCACGAAGCCGTCAGCCACGTTGAGTCGGCCGAACATCCC
>CAZAQZ010000320.1:0-4178 GCA_964487175.1 uncultured Verrucomicrobiota bacterium
GTCGAGAACGATACGAACGTAGCGGGCTTGGCGGAGGCATTGGTGGGGGCGGGGCGCGGATTACGGGCCGTGTTCTACTCGAACGTCGGGACCGGGATTGGGCGGGCGCTGGTGGTGGATGGGATCATTTTTAACGGCCGCAACGGGGCGGTGGAGATTGGCCACACCCGTTGCTTCGCTCGCGGGCAATGGCGCATTATGGAGGAGATGGCATCGGGTTTGTCCATCGAACGGGGCAAGACCACTCTGGCACAATCGGCGAAATACTACGGAGTAGCGTTGGCCAACGCGATTACACTTCTGAATCCGGATGTCGTCATAGTCGGCGGGGGCGTGTCGCTGGCCGGAAAAAAATTTCTACGACCGCTGCGGCAAACCGTGAAACGATTTGTATTTCATCCGTTTCGGCATAATTTCAAAATCGTGCGGCCAAACCTCGGAACATCAGTGGTTGTCGTGGGGGCCGCCTTGCTGGCAGCGCAGGCTGACAAGAAAACCGTCTTGAGGAAATAAGCGAATGCGTTATCTGGTATTTGGTGATGTACACGGGAACATCGATGCGCTGGACACGGTCCTCGACGCCGCGAAAGCGTTGGGGGTCGAAGGCTATCTCTTTGTCGGCGACCTCGTCGGTTATGGACCGAGCCCAATGGAATGCATCCAGCGGCTGATGGAGTTGAAACAGGCAGGGAAACTGGCCTGGGTCGCAGGCAATCACGAACTCGCCGTCCGCGGCGAGATCGACTCGGAGGGCTACAATCCAGAGGCTTCAAAAACGTTGTCCTGGACAGCGTCCTTGATCGCGGAGAACGAAGAGGCAAAGGAATTCATCGCTTCCGCGCCATTGACCCAGCTTGTGGACGACCTGATCTGGCTGACGCATGATTCCCTGGCGAACCCCAGTGGTGGACATTACCATCGCGAGCCGCAAAGCGCCAAGAGCGAGCTGGCTTGCTTGCGTCATGAAATCGGCAAGATCTGTTTCTACGGTCACACGCATACCATGCGGGCCGAATTATTGAAAGACGGCGCGATTGTCCTGGCGATGATGGAGACGCACGAAACAGTGGAGAAGGACCCGAAACCACTTCGCGTGCCTGCCGGTCAATTGGGATGGATCGGCACCGGCTCGGTGGGGTTGCCAACCAACTCCAAACGGCACACGGAATTCCTGATTTTGGATGATAAAAACGGAGAAGACTGGCTGATCGAGAAATACGCGCTGCCCTACGCGCGCGATAAGGCGAAAGAGCGGGCGCGAGCAGTATTGGCCGAGCCTTGCGGACAGGACGTTGCGGACCGGATTGCGCGGTGGCTCTGACCTTGCAGCGGCACGGGCGGGTTTGCTAGGATGCGGGTGTTGCGGATGAATACATTCCATTACAAAGGCGGGAAGTTGCACTGCGAGCAGGTTTCGTTAGAGACGCTGGCGCGCAAATTCGGCACGCCGCTGTACGTGTACAGCGCCGGCCATATTGAGGAACGCTACCGGCAGATGGACCGTGCATTCAGAGGGATCGACCACCTGATTTGCTTCGCAATGAAAGCCAATGGTAATCTGGCGGTCTTGCGCGCCATGGCCAATGCCGGTGCAGGCTTCGACATTGTCAGCGGGGGCGAATTGTTCCGGGTCGTGCAGGCGGGTGGCGACCCACGCAAATGCGTGTTCTCCGGCGTCGGCAAAACGCGGGACGAGATTCAGTATGCCCTCAAGCTCAGCATCCACGCGTTCAACATCGAAAGCGAACCGGAACTGCGCGCCATCGCCGCGGTTGCCCGTCGTGCGGGCCGCCGTGCTCCGATTGCGTTGCGCGTGAATCCAGGAGTCGATCCGCACACGCATCATTACATTTCGACCGGCAAACACGAGAGCAAGTTCGGTATTTCCATCAACCGCGCCCTGGATGTATATCGGAAGGCGAGTCGTCTTAAAGGACTGGAGATTCGCGGCATCCAAATGCACATCGGATCGCAGATCACGTCCTCGAAACCGTTCGTTGAGGCCATCAGAAAAATGCTGCCGTTGGTGGAACGCGTCCGCGCGCTGGCGCCAACCACGCTTCAGGACTTTGACATTGGCGGCGGACTGGGAATTTGCTACCGCAACGAGAGGCCTCCCACGGCGCGGCAATTTGACCGCGCTGTCGGGCCGCTGTTAAAGAATCTCGGGCTGCGAATCTTGATGGAGCCGGGACGGTTCATCGTCGGCAACGCCGGTGCGTTGGTCACGCGTGTGATCTACGTCAAGCAGACGCCCGCAAAACGGTTCGTGGTCATCGACGCAGCCATGAACGATCTCATTCGGCCCGCGTTGTACGGGAGCTATCACGACATTGTGCCGGTGACGAAACGAAGCAGGGGAACCATCACGGCGGACATCGTCGGACCGGTGTGCGAATCGGGCGACTTCTTCGCGCAGGGCCGCAGGATACCCGCGGTGGCCGAAAGCGAATTGCTGGCCGTGCTCAGCGCTGGCGCTTATGGGATGGCCATGGCTTCCAACTACAATGCGAGACCCAGGCCCGCCGAGGTGATGGTAAAAGGCCGGCGGTTTGCGTTGGTGCGGCGTCGCGAGACAATGAAGGACTTGGTCAACGGCGAAGTGGCGGCTGACTGGCGGTCGTGAGGGCGGTTATTCCAGAAGCTGCTTGACGCAGTCGATCAGCGTCTGGACGGGGAACGGCTTCATCAGGTACTTCGTCCCGCTCTTGCTCAGGAACAGGTTGATCTTCGGGTCGGCGGCGAATCCCGTGATGAAGATGAAGCGGTCCGTCAGCGGCGGCCGTATCTCAATGGCTCTCTGGTACAATTCATCGCCGCGCAACCGGGGCATCATCACGTCGCAGACAATGACGTCGTATTCGTTGGCTTTGATCTTGAGCATCGCCTCTTCGCCGTCGTGGGCCACATCGACGAGGAAATTCTGATCGGCTAGGATCCATTGCAGGGCGACGGCCAGTTGGCGATCATCGTCCACCAGCAAAATGGCCTTAAATTCAATAGAGTTCGATGGGCGTTCCGCCGTATCAGATTGGGACTTGAATTCCATGTCGGGGCTTTGAAATAGCAGCAAAAATGCCAACCTTGGCCCCTGGAATGTGACAAAATGCCGCGTTTTCATGAGAAATCCCCCATCCCACTCGGGTATTGACACCATTTGCAGGACGTTTATACTGCCCTACGAAGTCTTTGGACGTATGCAGGCCGTTCCGAAGTACTCGGAACGGCTTTTGCATATGGGACTGAACGAAGAAGGTGAGTAGAGGAGATTATGGCAACAGGAAAAGTGAAGTGGTTCGATACGAAAAAAGGCTTTGGATTCATCCAACAAGAAGGTGGCGCGGACGTATTTGTCCATTACACCTCTATCGCAGGAGGCGGCTTCAAGAACCTTGAAGAAGGCCAGGCGGTGGAATTCGAGCTCGTCGATTCCCCCAAGGGGCCCAAGGCGTCGAATGTCGTCCTGAAGTAACAATCGATCACATACAAATCGAATCCCCTGGCCGCTTCGGTGGTCAGGGGATTCGTGCTTTAGCGCATCCCGCTCACTTCACATTCTTCGCCAGATAATCCACATACATGCTGGTGATCATCGACAACAGGATGGCCAGGGCGAATACATAGACGCCCCGTTGCGGCTCGACCTTCGCCAGCGGGCCGAGTTTGACGAGCACAATCAGGATCGCCACCACAAACACATCCAGCATCGACCACTTGCCGAGGATGCCCAGCCAATGCAGCACGAGATCCCGCTTTGTTTCCCCAAGGGGTGCCACCCACAGCACGCCCATCGTGGCCAGTTTCACAATCGGAAACACGATTGAGAAGAAGAACAGGATTGCTCCCAGCACATACTGCTGTTGAGCCATCAAGGCCTTCACACCGGCGATCACTGAATACTCGTTCTTCCATAACACCAGCTTCTCCACTTTCATCAGCGGCATCTGCAGCGCGAGCAGCAGCACTCCAAACGACAGGAGGATCAGCGCCGGCACCTCCAACCGCCACGGATATTGCGCTCTCAGTGATTTCGCCATCCCGTTGAACTTACGGTGTTTCGCCCGCGACATCAACCCCTCGCCTTGTCAGGCACTTGACCAGCGGGTACACTTTCACCAGCTATGAACCTCAAACTCCGACCCGGTAAAGCCGCCGACGCCAGAGTCTGCGGAAGGATT
>CAZAQZ010000321.1:0-4174 GCA_964487175.1 uncultured Verrucomicrobiota bacterium
GCTGGAACAGCAGGAGCGAGAGGTGTTTGAGTGATCGACCGGGGGGCAAAGGTATGAAGCGACGATCCTTCCTGAATTGGGGCACGGCGGGTTTGGTCGCCCTGTGGTCGGCGGTCGGGGTGAGCCTGGGAGCGGTGTTTTTCGGCGAGTCGGCAGTGGAATTGACGACCTCACGCAGCACGGCGGGTAACGACGTCGGGGTGCAAAACCAAGCCTCTGCGCCCCTGGGGGTTGTGGAAGGATCCATGGATGCGAAGTCACGCTGGCAGGCCGCCGTTCAAGGGCTGCGTGGCCGAATCCACCCGAACGAGCACCGGATCGTCACAGCAATCGGATGCGAAGACGTATTGTGTCAAACTTTGCTCCTGCCGACGACGCAGTCCAGCGAGTTGCAACAGATGCTGGAGCTGCAGATCGATAATCTGACCCCGCTTCCGTTGGAGGAGGCTGTGTACAGCTTTGAACCGCTGGGAAAAACCGAGAATGAAACGCGCGTGCTGGTGGCGATTGCTCGAAAGGCCGCCGTTAACGAACGCGTCGCAGTCTTGGAAGAGGCCGGTTTGCCTCCCGAAGTGGTGGGAATTGATGCACTGGCCGTATTTCACAGCTTTGTCCGCGGTAATCTTGTTCCGCTGGACGGCAAACTGAACGCGCTCGTGCAGGTCAGCACCGCCGCGGTGCATGTCGTGGTCCATAGCCAGGGCTTACCCGTCACGATTCGTTCCTTGGTTCTGGGCGAGTCGTTGATGGGCAGCGACGTGAGTCGTGCGGCATTGCGGGAGGAGCTGCAGCGGACGCTTGTCGCGGCGGAAGCAGAGCAGCCCGGACGCGTGATCGGCAAAATGACAATTGCCACGTGGAGTGACAAGTTGCGAGCCGAAGTGGAGGAGCTTGGGAAAGCATGGACCGGCGAGGTGCAGTGCTACACAAATGGTTCGACGCCGACGCCGGCGGTCAGTTTGTGCACAGAGACCGCCGCAGCCGAAGGTGCGCGCATGAATTTGCTCCCCGACGAGTGGCGGGTCCGGCGCCGAACCGCTCAATTACGATTGCGTCTGATCCGGGGCGGAATTGCATTGGCGGTAGCATATGTCTTGGTGTTGTCGGCTTTCTTGGTATTCCTGGGAGTCCATGAAGCGCGATTGTCTCAAGTAAAGACAGAAATCAAGAACCGTCAAAAACCGTATGATGACGCGCGACAGTTGCACAGCTTGTTGGTCACTATGCAAAAGCAACTTGACATGAAGTACTCAACGTTGGAAGTCATGAGGGAGGTCTGCCAGCTGATGCCTGAGACCGTGAAACTGAATGGATTCTCCTTCAAAAAGGACGATGCAGTGACGTTGAAGGCGCAGGCCCAATCAGCCACGGTCGCCACGGAGTTCATCAGTAAGCTGGAGCAATCCGCACTGTTTTCAAAGATTTCTCCCGGCAATATGCGCACTGATCCGAGTGCTGGCGGCTTGACGAAGTTTGACGTTGTCTGTACTCTGAAATCCGCCGCAACAGTGCCCGCAACGGGCAGGGCGCCATGGCATTAAACAAACGAGAACGAGGTTTGCTGATCGTGACAATCAGTGCCATTGTCTTGGGCGGCAACTACTTGCTTATCACGCGGTTGGCGAAGCCCTGGCAGAATGTGCGCCTTCAAACCGTTAACGCCAGCCAGCAGTTGCAGGAGATGCAGGCAACGCTTCAGCACGCGCCGGAATGGCAGCAGGAATTTGACAAACTGCGCCATGATCTCGGCGAAAAATCCGGGAAGTTTCAGCAAACGTCCGACGTGTTAAAGAAGCTTCAGGAGGTCGGCACCACAGCTGGCATCCTCCCCAAAGAATGGCGGCCAATGATCGCGGAGGACAAGGGCGTGTATCGCGAACTCCCGGTGTCGTGCAGGTTTGAATCGACGATCGACTCATTAGTGAAGTTTCTCTACGGCCTGCAGACAAGTTCCGGGTTCATGAACGTTCAGGAACTCCAGGTTACGGCTCAACCTGACAACCCCACCATTCTGCGAAGTGATATCAAGGTCCAAGCTCTGGCAGGAAAATCCGGAGGGCCAAGCTCGTGAGATCGCATGGCTTCAGAAAAGCTCTGGTGTGTATCGCTGCCACAGCCTTCGTGGTTGCATCGGGAATGTGTACTGAGGAAGCGCATGACATCTCGCGCTATCAGATCATTATCGACCGTTCGCCGTTTGGCGCGATTCCAGGCTCGGCGAACGCTGCACAACCAAATTTCTCCACGCGTTTTGTGCTCGTCGGGCTTGTGGACTCCAATTCGGCTGCGCAACAATTGCAGGCGATTATCATGGATAAGGAGAAAAACTCAACCTACTTCAAGTCGGAGGGCGAGTCGATCGAAGACGTAAAAATACTGCACATCGAGTCGAAACCAGCGAAGGTTGTCATTCAGAAGGAGCTTGAAACCGCGACGCTGACATACGCAGACCGCCCGAACTCCACAGGTCCATCACCGGCGGGGACCCCGCAGGCACCCCCTGGTTTTGCGCCGCCAAATCCGGCGCGTGTTGGCGGCCGGATTCCATTTCGACGGGGAAACTAATGAGATCATTCCTTTTACTCACCGTGCTGATCTGTACGCTGACCTTATCAGCGCCTCGGTTCTCAGTGCTCTCCGCGAAGGCGGATGGGGGATCTGCGACGACCAACCCGCCGGCGGTGCCCCCAAAGGCGCCGGCTGGTGAACTGAAGAATTTGTCCAGTTCAAATGCGGTGACCCATACTCAAAGTCCCAAGCCGCCACCTGCGCCCCCGTCACCTGCCTTGCGCTTTGGGTCGGCTCCGGCTATTGGTACACCCATTGGACCAACATCCCCACCGCCGACTTCCGCCTCCGCAGCAACGCCAACACCCCCGTTGCCACCACCAGCAGCGGCACCAGTACCGCCGCAGGCCGAAGCAGAAACGGACCAGAGCGAGGAACCAGCCGCTCCTGTCGTTCGGCCTCCGCCAGCGGCACGCAAACAAACCGTGGGCGTCATCGATTTTCAGGGTACGCCTGTGCAGGCGGTATTGGAGTATTATGCGACACAACTGGCTAAGCGTTCGATCATCGCCGCACCTAACCTGTCCGGCACCGTCTATTTTAGAAGTCAGACGGACCTGACGGTCGAGGAGGCGATGCAGGCCATTGAAAGCGTGCTGGCAATCAATGGCATTGCGGTTGTGCCCATGGGGGAGAAATTCCTCAAGGTCGTCCAGATCGCCGCAGCAAAGCAGGAAGGTATACCCTTCACGGGCGCTGGACATGAGATGCCAGCTGCCGACATCCTGTCCACTCAGATCATTCCGATGCAATACGCCGAGGTCGCCGACGTTCTCCCGGCCGTCCAGCCGTATATGCATCCTTACGGTCAACTGCTGGCGTTGACAAAATCCAACGCAATCCTGATCACGGAAACAGCCGCCAACGTCAACCAAATGCTGGAAATCATCAAGGCCGTCGATGTACCGTCGGCCCTGCGCATGGAAACCAAGATTTACATCCTGTCTCATGCCAAGGCAGCCGATGTCATGCAACGACTGCAATCGATCATCCAGGAAGCCCAACAAATGGGCGCCGGAGGAAATTCACAGCCCAGCCCGGTAAATGTTCCCACACCGATCCGCTTTCCACGGCCTACAGGTCAGGGAGGCGGCCAGCCAGGGGCCGGCGCGACCGGTTCCAGCGAGTTGGTGGAAGGCAAGGTCATCATGACCGCCGACGAGCGCACCAATAAACTGTTCATCCTGGCGCGTGCATCGAATTTCGCCTTTTTCGACAAGATCATCGGTGAACTGGACGCCAAGGTTGAACCGGATGTCATCATGAAGGTGATCAGCCTGAATTATGCGACTGCCGAGGATGCTGCTTCATTGGTCAATGCGCTGATTAGCGGCGGATCCGTCTCATCCTCCAGCAGCAGTCGGAAAACCAGTTCGAGTTCCAAGTCCTCATCGTCAACGACGCGAACCTCGGGCACGCCCGCACCGCCCCCGCCTCCCGCGGCAGCAGGTGGCGGAGCAGGCGCCGGTGAGAATGCGGGCTTCCTCCAATACGCTGAAGGCGTGCGGATTCTGCCCGACCCGCGCACGAACTCTTTGCTCGTGATGGCCACCAAGGAGGACATGGTGCGCATCGAAGCGATGATCAGGAGTGTCGACACGTCCGT
>CAZAQZ010000322.1:0-4169 GCA_964487175.1 uncultured Verrucomicrobiota bacterium
CTTGAGCTATGGCGGTCGCGCTGAAATTGTGGATGCGACGCGCGAGATTGCGCGCGAAATCGAAGCGGGGCGGCTGGACGTGTCCGATATCGACGAGAAAGTGATTTCCCAGCATCTATACACACGCGGCATTCCCGATCCTGATTTGCTGGTGCGCACCAGTGGCGAAATGCGCATCAGTAATTTCCTGTTGTGGCAGATTTCCTACGCCGAGATCTACGTGACGGAAACTCTGTGGCCGGATTTTCGGCGGGCCGAACTGATGAAAGCGCTGGAAGACTACAGCAAGCGCCACCGCCGGTTTGGGCTGGTCAACCCGGGTGAAGACGGATGAGTGCCGAATCACCAACCGTCGTCGTTCCACCCGTGGCCGAACCGAAGAAACGCACCGGGTTTCGCTGGAGGCTGATCAGTTCCATCGTGCTGTGGGGGATCATGCTGGCGGTTGTTTTCTGGCTGCCCCCGACGGGACTGTATCTGTTCATCAATATCGTCATCGCCCGCGCGGTGTGGGAGTTCTACCAGATCTGTGAAGCGAAAGGGCTGAAGACCTACAAAGTATGGGGCGTGATCGGCACCGTGGCATTGATTTCGGGAAGCTGGTTTGTCTTCGGCATGAAGCGATTCCGTTCGGCGTCGGATTTCGCCGCACTGTCGTATGACTTCGATATCTTTATCCTGGTGGTATTCGCGCTGGGCGTATTTATCAGGCAGTTCCCGCAGAAGCTCAACCCACGGGGTATTGAGACAATGGCGGTGACGTTGTTCGGGTTGATTTATGTGGCATGGCTGAGCAATTTCATCACCCGCATCAATTTCGCTCCACAACACGGCCGCTACTGGGTGATGTACCTGATCGTGGTAACGAAGTTTACTGATATCGGCGCCTATTTGGTCGGCACGACGATCGGCCGGCATAAAATGATTCCGCGCATCAGCCCGAACAAGACGTGGGAAGGCACCATCGGTGGCGTGCTGTTTGCCGTGGGCGGCAGTCTGATGTGTTTTCATTTTCTCAACCGGGAATTGGGTGCCGACGGGTTGACGATGTTTCACACGCTCGTACTCGGAGTATTGCTCGGCGCGGCGGCGGTGGTGGGCGATTTGGCCGAATCGATGATCAAACGCGAAGCGGGCGTGAAAGATTCGAGCCACTGGCTGCCGGGCCACGGCGGCGCGCTCGATCTCATCGACAGTCTGCTGTTTACCGCCCCGCTGCTCTACGTGTACCTGAGATTGATGCTGCTGGGATGAAACCAAAGAATATCGTTTTGCTTGGTTCGACGGGATCGATTGGTGTGAGCACCCAGAAGGTGGTCGCCGATCTGCCCGATCACATTCGTATTATCGGCATGGCGGCGCGTGAGAACGTGGATGCGTTGGAGAAATCCATTCATCAGTTCAAGCCGCTGGCCGTGGCGATGACCAACCATGAGAAGGCGTCTGAACTCAAGCGGCGTCTCGGCGGCAAGATTCCCGTCCATTCAGGCGATGAGGGATTGATTGAGCTGGCAACAATGCCGGAAGCAGACATCGTGCTGGTGGCCATTGTTGGCACGGCGGGACTTGAGCCTGCACTGGCAGCGATCCGCGCGGGAAAGGATTTGGCGGTTGCCTCGAAGGAAATTCTTGTCATGGCTGGCGAACTGGTCATGGGCGAAGCGCGCAAACACGGCGTGCGTGTCCTGCCGGTTGACAGCGAGCATAGTGCGATTTTCCAATGCCTCGAAGGACGCGACCCGGCGGACGTGAAGCGGTTGATTCTCACGGCATCGGGTGGACCATTTCGGCAGACGCCGAAGGAGAAATTTGCGGACATCACCGTGGCTCAGGCACTGAAACATCCGAGTTGGAACATGGGACCGAAAATCACCATCGACTCCGCTACAATGTTCAACAAGGGCCTGGAAATGATCGAGGCGCGCTGGTTGTTCGACATCGATGTGGACCGCGTCGGCGTGGTGATTCATCCCCAGAGCGTCGTGCATTCGATGGTGGAATTCCTCGACGGATCGATTCTCGCGCAACTCAGCGTGCCGGACATGCGCTATCCGATCCAATACGCGTTGACGGGGCCACAACGACTGCCGAACACGATGCCGCCGACGGATTTCGCAAAGATCGGGTCGCTGACCTTCGAAAACCCGGATTACGAGAGGTTCCCGTCCCTGCGGCTGGCTCAGGAGGCAGGACGGTTGGGAGGAACAATGCCGGCGGTCTTCAACGCGGCCAACGAAGTGGCCGTGGCCCGGTTCGTGGGTGAACAAATCGGCTTTTTACAGATTCCGGAGACGGTGGAGAAAGTGATGAAAGTGCACGAGGTGAACGGGCTGGAGGGAAGTTCATGGGTTGCATCACCTTCACTGGATGCTATACTGAAGGCGGACCTTTGGGCAAGAAAGGAAGCAGAACGTGTCGTTTGACAACTTGATCCACATAGTTTCGTATTGGATTTATCCGGCGGTGCTGGTGTTGGTGTTCTTTGGGCTGACGATCTTTATCCACGAATTGGGCCATTTTCTAATGGCCAAGCGGCGAGGCATGAAGATCGAGAAGTTTTCCATTGGATTCGGGCCGAAGATTTGGGCTTGGACGAAAGACGGCATCGAGTATCGCATTTGCATCATACCCGCCGGCGGATACGTCGTGCTTCCCCAGATGTCACCCGTGGAGGTACTCGAAGGCAAGTCCGAGACGAAAGCCGAGGACTTGGCACCCGCTTCGCCCCGCTCGAAGATACTGGTCGCGCTGTCCGGACCGGTCATGAACCTCGCATTTGCCGTTGTGTTGGCAACCGTCGTCTGGGGGTTTGGCTTGTCGACGCCGATCAATCCATCGGTCGTCGGCTGGGTGGAACCGAACAGCCGCGAAGAACAATTGGGGATTCGTCCCGGCGACCACATCGTGCAGGTCAACGACCGCGAAGTACAGACATGGATGGACGTGCAGCGGGCGGTGGCAATCAGCCGCGAGCCGAGCGTGAACGTCGTCGTCGAGCGGGATGGAATGAAGATTCCTTTCTTGCTCGAGACCGAGGAGAATTCGGCATTCGGCATGAAGACGATCAATCTCTATCCGCAGGGACGGCCCTACGCGAGAGCGGTCAACCCTGATTCGCCCGCCGACCACGCGGGCATTCTGGCCGGCGACAAATTCCTGGCGGTGGAAGGTGTGCCCGTGTCCAGCGAGGAGGAACTGCGCGAGCTCGTCGGCAAGCAGACAAACAAACCGACGGAAGTCAAGGTGATGCGCGACGGGAAAGTGTTGACGATCCTCGTAGTGCCCCAAATGGACCCGCACGAGAAGGTCGGGCGCATGGGCGTCGTGCTGGCCGATGAGTTGGAATACAAGATGATCAAGCCGGGGCCGACGCCCCTCAAGCAGTTTCGCGATATTTTCGGATTGATGGGCGACACGGTGTATGCGCTGATGCACTGGAAGCAAACAGGCGTCAGTGCGCGCAGTTTGAGCGGGCCGGTCGGCATCGCCGGCGGCTGGTGGTACGAGATCGTGCAGGGAGGATTCAGCCGCGGCATGTGGTTCGCCGTATTGTTGAACATCAACCTGGCAATCATTAATCTGCTGCCGCTCCCTGTGCTGGACGGTGGCCATATCGCCTTGTCGGTCATCGAAGGCGTGCGTCGCAAGCCGCTGAACGCGCGGTTTGTCCAGGCAACCTCGATGGCGTTTGCGACGTTGTTGATCGTGTTCATGCTCTACGTCACCTTCTTTGATATCCAGCGTCTGACTCTCGGTCGGTTTCATTTCGGCAATCAGTCACAAACCAACGAAGTAGCCCCCTCGAGCGAAACCAATCAGCCATGAACTATTGTGAAACTCCCTTTTACTGGCGGCGGCGCCTGACCCGCGAGGTCAAGGTCGGCTCCGTCGGTGTTGGCGGCGACAACCCGATCCGCGTCCAGACGATGTTGATCAGCGACACGATGAACACGGATGCGTGCGTCAAGGAGGCGGTCCCGATCATTGAAGCAGGTTGCGAAATCCTGCGCATCACCGCGCCGTCGATCAATGACTCGAAGAATCTCAAGAACATCGTCGCCGAACTACGCAAACGCGGGTTGAACACGCCGATTGTCGCTGACATCCATTTCGTGCCCGCAGCCGCGATGGAAGCGGCTCTCTGGAGCGAGAAGGTCCGCATTAATCCA
>CAZAQZ010000323.1:0-4167 GCA_964487175.1 uncultured Verrucomicrobiota bacterium
CGAACGGCCAGGACAACTACTACGGCGGCGCGATCCTGTATATTGCCGGGCAGGGTATCGTCCCGTGGCAGGAAGGTGCGACGAACGATCCGGGTAACATAAACGCGGCGATTGATTCGGTTCCCATGCCCACGAACGGCTGGCTCGCCGGTGGCGACACGATGCCGTATCAATACTCTTGTGAATCGAATCACCTGTTTAATCAATTGGCGCCGAACGCGTCACCCTTGACCGGGCAGCCGTTTGTGCTCGGTCGGCGGCTGCATCACACAGACTTTGGCACCGGCGCGCATTCGGAGCCGGGTAATCCGATCTTTACCCAGATGGTCGGCCTCCTTGGGCCGAATTTCACCGGTCGCAGTTGCGACGCGTGTCACGAGAACAATGGCCGCGCGCTGCCGCCTGCCATCGGTGCGTTGATGACACAGTCCGTTGTCCATGTTGGGATTGATGCAAAAGGAACGCCGGATCCAGTCCTTGGCTCCGTGCTCCAGTCGCAGTCCACCACCGGCGCACCCGTGGACACTGTGTGGATTTCCGGCTACACGACCACGAGTGGGACGTACGGTGATGGCACGCCTTACACGTTGCAAAAACCAAACTACGCGTTCTCCGGCCGCGTACCGGCGTTTTACTCGGTGCGTCTTGCGCCGCAGCTTGTGGGCATGGGCCTGCTGGAGGCGGTGCCCGAAAGCACCATCGAGGCCATGGCCGGACCGAGCTCGAACGGCGTCAATGGCACAGTTCGATTGATGACCGATCCTGAGTCGGGTGAACTGCGTCTTGGGCGGTTTACCTACAAGGGTGCGCAATGCCGGGTCCGGGACCAAATTGCCGCCGCCCTCGACCTCGACATGAGCGTGACAACCTCGATCTTCCCGATTATGAACGGCAATACCAACGCCGGACCGATCAAACTTGACGATGGCGACCTCACGAATTGGACGCGTTACGTCCAATCTCTCGGCGTCAATGCCCGGCGCGACCTGACGAACTCTCAAACTCTTTATGGCGAAACGTTGTTTGCGAGCGCGAACTGCACGCAGTGTCACACCCCCACGCTCCAGACCAGCCCGTACCATCCCGTTGCCGAACTCCGCAACCAGACGATCCATCCCTACACGGATCTGCTGTTGCACGACATGGGTCCCGGTCTGGCCGACAACATGGGCGAAGGCAATGCCAGCGGCTCCCAATGGCGCACGTCGCCGCTCTGGAGCATCGGCCTCACGGCAGGCGTCAGCGGCGGCGAAGCGTATCTCCACGACGGCCGTGCCCGCAGCCTCTCAGAAGCCATCCTCTGGCACGCCGGCGAAGCCGAGGCATCGGAGGAAGCCTTCCGCAACATGTCCGCATCGGATCGCGCCGCCCTTATCGCGTTCCTGGAATCGCTGTAACCACATACACATTTCGCAGCCCGCGTGCCTGAAATAGATTGACTTGGCGGTGTGTTTGGTTAGGATGCCGACCATCGAGTCGCGCAGGTTGGAGAGGTGAGGCGTGTTAATGGAGACACTGAATGGCCGCAGTGGTTATCCGTACTTCCACACAACGGAGCGGTTGTGTTTCCAGAAATCTTTCCTTAAATCCCGTCGATGTGCCGGGTTCTCTCCCTGTCCACCCCATTGCAGGAACAACGCTACAATTGCCAGGAGGCTTCCATGAAGACGGATCGGATTTTGCGGTTGGCACTTCGGTTGGTGTTGGTGGCGATTATGTCAGGCGTGAGCACGCACAGGGTCTGGGCCGACCCCAGCCAGAGCGCCATCATGAACATCACAGGCGATCTCACCAATTTTAACGGCGCGGGCGTCAAGATCGGTCAGGAAGAATTGTGGGTCCCCACCAACCACGTCGATTTGGGGGCCAATCCAATTACCACGACGGTCTTTCCAGGAGCGGTCTTCAGTTCGAACGGTGCGAATCACGCCACGGAAGTGGCTGGCGTCATGGTCAGCACAAACGCCTTGACGAAGGGCATCGCCTTTGGCGCCAGCCTGTTTTCCGACGCAGTGGGCAGCGGCGGCCCGACAGGTGATGTGGCTGCCGCCTACTATCTCGCAACGAACAATGGTGCGAAAATCATCAACATGAGCTTCGGTATTCCGTCCTACAATTTCAATACTGGCCTTCGCCAGACCAACGCCACCGGCAACAGCTTCTGGGAACAGGGATTAGACAGCCTCGCCCAGCACTACGGAGTGACCCTCGTCCAGGCAGCCGGAAATGATGGCCGCAACGGGACGAACACGATCGTCGTGCCGGCAGGCGCCTATAACATGATCACCGTCGGCTCCGTGACCAATGGACTTCCGACGAGCGTGTCCGTATTCAGTTCCACCGGCTACCTGATCGACGGACGATCCGCGCCGGACATTGTTGCGCCGGGCGGCCAGGTGCTCATGCCGGGCTATACCACTGGCGCCGGAGCCACTCAAACCGTCCAGAAGCTCGCCAATGGCACCAGCTTTGCCGCGCCGGCCGTGGCCGCTCTCGTAGCCGATTTGTCGCAGGCGGGCGCCGCCAAGATCGGTACCATTGCCAACGGTTCCGCCTACAAGGACAACTCCGTCCAGGATCCGCTCGTGCTCAAGGCCATCCTGATGAATTCGGCAACCCCACTGGCGGGTTGGTCACAGGTGGGGACCACCACGAATAACGGTCTGATTACGGTGGTCCATCCGCTGGATCCCAACCAGGGCGCGGGACTCGCCAACGGCGCAGCGGCTTACAACCAATACATCAATGCCGGCAGCAAGGATCTGGTCACATACGTGGGTGGACGTTTCTCGAACGGCTCGAGCACGAATAGCCCCGTGAATGGACAACTCGCCCCCGTAGGATGGAACCTCAGCACTGCGACGTTTGGGCTGACAAACTTTTATCAAGAGTCGATGATGTCAACGGGCACAATTTCCATCACCTTGGACTGGGACCGTGAGATCAGTGACGACGGGACGAATTTCGCGGTGCTGCGCCTGGCCGACCTCAATCTGCTGCTGTGGCGCAGTCCGGACAACGCCTACACCAGCCTGACACTGGTCGCGCAATCCGTCAGTCCAGTAGACAACATTCAGCACCTGTATCTGAACAATACCGTGGCTGGATACTATGAGATTGGGGTTAACTACTTGAACAACTCCATCCCCGGCGTCTACAGCAACACCAATCTGTTCCAAGCGGAGACCTACGGCATCGCGTATAGTTTTTCGCCCGTTCCCGAACCGAGCGCTCTGTTGTTGACCTCATCGGGTCTGATCGCGCTCTGGCAGTGGCGTCTGCGCCGTGTCCGTCGCCGCAAGCACCCCCCCGAGGACGAAACCTGACCGGTTCCTGCTTGGTTCACATTCTTAAGCGACGGTGACCCGCGCCGCGTTACACGCATCCTGTAACGACACCAGCGCGCCTGTGACAACACGGTCAAGCGACTTCCCGCTTTGGAGACTGCTCAACGCCGTTTTTTCGATATCGGCAATTCGCTGGATCAGGAGGCGTCCACCGGTCGTCGTGAAACTAAACACTGTTTCGCAGGCCTTAAGCTCTTCTGTGATCATTCGATTCCTTATCGGTTAAATGCTCCCCCGCCCGGACGGTCGACGCGATCGTAGAGAAGCATTTTACGGAGACTGCGTAACCATACGCTCCCCTGGAGAATAACCTAACGATTTCGGAAACAATCGCTCCCGTCTTCCGCCGGTTCCGACTTGTAGCCGCGTGCGCTGACCGCAGTTGCCCCCTCCCGCCGTTGTAGGCCGGTTCTGTGAACCGGCGTCCGCGCCGTCTTCCTTTGGGGCCGCGGGCGCTAGCCGCGATCCCCGCCCATCACCCCAGCCGACTTGGATCACTCTAATGTAAGAGTCGCTTTTCCGGAGGCGGTAATGCTGCCCGTGATAACAAGCGGGGTGCCTTGATAATTCCCTTCGCCCGCACTGGCGGACATGTTGTTTGACTCGGTTTCCGTATAAACTCCCGACTCGTTGTTGGGCGCGGTGTCGGTGGTTTTGCTTGTCATCACGCCCGTCAGATAGAACTGAACGCCTACACCTCCGATTACCGCTGAATCGTTATAGGTAACTGTCAAAATGTGCAAGTCGGTCTGGCTCGTGGCTGCCAGACCAGTCATGTCATTCATTTTGCCGCTGACAATGTCGTTGGTTCCATCCGTTG
>CAZAQZ010000324.1:0-4140 GCA_964487175.1 uncultured Verrucomicrobiota bacterium
ATCGCCACCGAGACGCGGAACCAAACCGATTTTGTCCGAATCACCCGCCGCGCCATAATCGGCGCGGTCCAATTGCAGGACCAGCCCGTAATCGTCCCGACCCACCTCGAAAATTTCGCTCTGCTCCGGCGATCGCTTGAAATAGGCGTCCCACGTCCAAATGCCGATGTTGTCATAATCGTCATCGTAGCGGTGATAGTGGATGGTGATGAGGTTCTCGGGACGCGAAAGTTTGCGCTCCTTCCATGCCGCCACGTTGTCGAGCACGATGGCCCTCCCCACCCTGGGCCAGCGCCATGTATCGCGCAAATACAGATCTCCATAACCCGGGTAACACGATTGCCATCCATCCCGGTCAATGGTGACCCACAATTCGTAATCCCCGTTGACGAGCGTGGTGGTCGGTGCCATCGCGTGCATGACAACCTGTACCGTGCTGGTGGCGGCGCCAATGGTTCCTTCGCCTCGCGCCATGATCAGCCCGCCGCGTTTGAGTCCGGCGAAAATTTTGTATCCTTTGGTACCGGGAGGCGGAGTCACGTCCAGCGTGGTGATTTCGAAGCCGGTTGGCGCGGGCGGCAGAAGACCCCTGGCGAGCGGCGAGCGCCGGGAAGTTGCTTGTTCGCACGATGCCACGGCGAAGCCGAGGAGCAGGGCCAGCGAAGTTTTCACCCTGCGAAAAACCGCTTTAATTGATTTGCCGGCCATCAACGTTTTTCCTTCTGTTCAAATCCCGGGAAACAAACCGAAGAGTCAGACCACCCGCGCGTACACGACCAGAAAGACCAGCGCCAATCCGCACAGCAAAACCGCCCCGTTCAGCTGGACGCTGAGCCGGTGCAGCGATTTCCATTCGGCTTCCTGTGCCGGTTCCGGTTCGCGTCCCGAGGCGACGACAGCGGCCCGCTGATCGCGAAGGTCATTCATATGGGGCATGACGGTCTGGCGCAACCAGAAATCGGTCGTGCCCATTCCCGCAAGCAACAACAAACTCAAAACCCCCGGCCATTTCCCGAAGGCTCCATCCGCCAGCAACAGCCCGACGCAAACAATTCCGACAACCGCGCAGATAATCCCGACCAGGTAGTATTTTGAAAAAATCCTTCGGATGAGCATCCCCGCGTCCTCGGGTTTTAACGTCTTGAACACGGTCGGTGCCACCACAAAACTAAAGAACACGACGCTGCCGATCCATACGATCAACGTAATCAAATAGAACCATTTCGTCGCTTGAGTCATTGAGGCATTTTTCCCGCGCAATGGCGCGCACGATAAGACAAAACTATCTCCTTTACAAGCGCGGCGTCACCGTTACGCTTTCCATTCATGGCAGCGGCTGACAAACTGCGCTGGGGCATCCTCGGCACCGGAAGAATCCTAACCAAGCTGATGGGCGGCTTTAGGCTGGCACGAAACGCGACCGTCGGCGCGATCGCCAGCCGGGACCCGGACCGCGCGGCGACCCGCGCAGGTGAATTCGGCATCCCGAAGGCGCACGGCGGTTACCAGGCGCTGCTGGACGATCCGGATATTGATATTGTTCTCAATGCGCTTCACAACGGCCTGCACTGTGAATGGACGGTGCGCGCACTTCAGGCCGGCAAGCATGTGCTCTGCGAAAAGCCCCTGGCCTGTTCGTCCGATGAAGCCGAGCAGATGTTCGCCGCCGCCCATAAGCATCAGCGCTGGCTGATGGAAGGGTTCATGTACCGGTTTCATCCGCAAATCCCGCAGGTCAGCCGCCGAATCGCTGCAGGTGAGATTGGGACACTGACCCACATCCGCGCCTGTTACCTGGGCCAGGGCCGTGAACGCAAGAACATGCGGTATCGGCGCGACACGGGCGGTGGAGCGTTGATGGATCTTGGATGTTACGGTGTGAATCTCTCCCGGTTGATGGCGGGCCGTGAACCGAAGCAGGTTCTGGCGCACGCGCGATTCGATGCCGAAACGGGGGTTGATATGACTCTTGCCGGGATGCTGGAATTCGACGATGGCCTGACCGCCCACATCGGCTGCAGTTTCGAATCAGAAGGCGTGTTTGGGGCCGAGATTGTCGGGACGGAAGCGAAAATCCTGATTCCTCATCCCTGGCTGCCGCCTGCTTGGCCCGCCGAATTTGAGATTGTTCGACGCGGCGCGGCCGAAAAGGTTCGGGTGGAAGACGCGCATGCTCCTCACAATTCCCTTTGTTCGTTCGGTCTCGAGATCGAGCACCTCGGCGAGTGCGCGCGCAATGAGAAACCGCCCGCGTTCCCCCCTGATGCGGATGCCGAACGCGATTCCCGCGCCCAGGCCCGCGTCATCGATGCCCTCCTCGCCTCCGCCCGTGGCGGAGGAGCCATCGCCCTGACGTGACCACCTCCGCAAGGCGTTTAATTCCTTGACTGGACGTGTGTTGACTTTAGAATGCGAACCCAAGGAGGCTTTGGATTTTCTGTGACTACGATTACTCGAATTAAAGCCCGCGAGATTCTTGATTCGCGCGGGAATCCTACATTGGAAGTGGACGTCGAACTCGCGGGCGGCGCAGTCGGTCGCGCTGCCGTGCCCAGCGGCGCCAGCACGGGTGAACATGAAGCGTGGGAACTGCGCGACGGCGACAAGAAACGGTATCTCGGCAAGGGCGTGCTGAAAGCCGTCTCAAACGTAAACGAAAAGATCTTCCCCGAATTGGAAGGCCGTGACGCGCTCGACCAGGTGGGCATTGACCATACGCTCATTGCGCTGGACGGCACGCCGAACAAGGCGAAGCTCGGGGCCAATGCATTACTGGGAGTTTCACTCGCCACCGCGCACGCCAGCGCGGCGCAACTGGGAGTCGAATTATTCCATTACCTCGGCGGCACCAATGCGAAAGTGCTGCCGGTTCCGATGATGAACATCCTCAACGGCGGTGCGCATAGCGATGCGCCGATCGACGTGCAGGAATTCATGATCGTGCCCAAGGGTGCCGACACTTTCCGCGAGGCGTTGCGGATGGGTGTGGAGGTGTTTCACGCGCTGAAGGGCGTCCTGAAGGCCAATAAACTCAGCACGGCTGTCGGCGATGAAGGCGGGTTTGCGCCCGCTCTCAAGAGCAACGAGCATGCGTTGGAAGTCGTCATCGCGGCGATCAAGCAGGCCGGCTACAAGCCCGGCAAGGATGTATTCATCGCGCTGGATCCCGCAGCCAGCGAATTTTACGACGCAGCCACAAAGAAATACGTCTTCAAGAAATCCGACGGCTCGAAACATACGGCGGCGCAGATGGTGGACTTTTATGAGGGCCTGACGCGCAAATACCCCATTATTTCCATCGAAGACGGCCTTGCAGAGAACGATTGGGATGGCTGGAAGCTCATCACACAGAGGCTTGGGAAAAAACTGCAGCTTGTCGGCGACGATCTGTTTGTGACCAACACGAAGTTTCTCAAGCGAGGAATCGACGAGGGAGTGGCCAACTCCATTCTGGTCAAAGTGAACCAAATCGGCACATTGACCGAAACGCTCGATGCGATCGAAATGGCCAAAGAGGCCGGCTATACAGCCGTGATCAGCCACCGTTCAGGCGAGACCGAAGACACCACAATCGCCGATATCGCGGTGGCCACCAACGCGGGCCAGATCAAGACTGGCTCGCTCTGCCGGACGGACCGTGTTTGCAAATACAACCAACTGCTGCGGATCGAGGAATTACTCGGCGACAATGCAGTCTACGGAGGCAAATTCTAGGCGATGCGTTGGCAGAATCTCTGGACCCGATTGCAGTCGCTCGGCTTCCTCGTCTTTGCCGGCATCGTCGGACTGGGGATCGTTCTTCTGTTTCTGCCCCTTCTCCAGCACCGTCATTCGATGCAACTGGAGATTGCGCGCCTGGACCACGAAATCGCCCGGCAGGAAATCCTCGAAAAAGAGGCGAGGACCGAAATTGAATCACTGAAGACGGATCCTTCCTATGTCGAACGAACGGCGCGGGACAAGCTGAACCTCGCGCGCCCGAACGAAGTGATTTTTCACTTTGAGCCAGTCCCGGCGCCCCCCGCCAAAGCGCACTAAACGAGGGCTTGACGAACCGCCCGCCGTTCTCTATGGTGCAGCAGCACTTTGACTGCGGGGTGGAGCAGCCCGGTAGCTCGTCAGGCTCATAACCTGAAGGTC
>CAZAQZ010000325.1:0-4121 GCA_964487175.1 uncultured Verrucomicrobiota bacterium
CTTGCGCCGCACACGAAACAGCCGTGCGTATAGGGCAAATATACCGCGCTCATGTGATGAACCTCGAGGCCACCCGCCCCATTAGATAAATCAAAAACCAGCACGGCAACGCAAAGACCAGGATGGCCGCCAGCGATTGCCAGCTCCATCTGACCAAGCCCGCCTGCATCGGGTAGAACAAAATGATGAAGTAGCACGAGAATCGCGTATGACCCAGGACCTCGCACAGCGCTTTGTCCTTTTTTCGCAAACCCAGTATGATCGTAAAGATACCCAGCCCAACGCAACTGGCCGCCACGATCCAGGCCAGTGCCCGGGACGAAAACAGATAGGACATCACGCTCACATTGGCCAGGTGACGCACCCAACTCAATCCCGCCCACAGCATGACGAATCCATTGCCGACCGCGTGACTGAACGAGATCTTTTTCTTATACATCTCCCCGAGAATCAATGAGGTATACACGGGCAGAATCGGCCACGCGGCGCCCAAATGGTCGAATGGCACGACCAGCAGTTGAACGAACCGCGCAAGATATGCATTCAGCGGCACAACCACTTCCTCCTTGAAACATTCTTGTAGCAAACCGCGGCTTGTCGGGCAAGCGCTTCTCCGTGACCGGCACGACTGGCGACTTGGCGGCGAGCCGCCTGTTGGTATATACTGGTAGGGTGATTCTGGAGATTGTTAAATATGGACATCCGGTCCTGCGCGAGAAGGGCAAACGCGTCGAACGGGTGACGCCCGAGATCCGCAAACTGGCTGCCGACATGATCGAGACTATGTACGCCGCCAACGGCGTCGGCCTCGCCGCCCAGCAGGTGGGACGTCCGCTGCTGCTGACCGTCGTCGACGTGCGGGACAGCGAACGGCCCTCGGAGATGTTCATCAACGAGAAACCCGAGGATTTTGTGGCGCGCATGCCCATGGTGCTGGTGAATCCAAAAATCATGCGGGCAGAAGGTGAACAGGTCGGCGTGGAGGGTTGCCTGAGTGTGCCCGAAGTCAATGCGGAAATCCGGCGGGCCGCCCGCGTGACCGTGACCGCACACGACCTTGACGGCAACAACCTGGAGTTCGATTGCACGGGCCTTTTCGCACGCGCCACGCAGCATGAGCTCGATCATCTGAACGGTGTGCTGTTCATTGATCGCATGGACGCTGCGACACGCGCCAGTTTTTCGGGCAAACTCAAGAAACTGCAGAAGGAAACTCAATCGCAGCTGGAACCCCCCAAAAAAGGCCGCCGCGCCCTCGCAAAACGTTGATGGTGGATACGCTGCCCCGATTTCCCTGAAACAATCTCCCCATGAATTTCCCGCGAACCGTCATCCAACTTTGTTCCAGCTTCAAGAGCTACCGCCAAGTGCGCGACATTCCCGTCACGTCCTCCGTGAAGTATCTGCTCAAGTTGTTGACGCTGCTGGCACTGGTCCTGATCGCCAGTTTCCTTCCGTGGGCGATGCGGGGAAGCGCTGAGTTTGCCAGGCGATTCGACAAGGGCCGCCCGGACTTTACCCTCCACGACGGCAAGATCACCAGCGGCGCCCAGCAACCCGCCTATTGGGGTGACTCTGATTTGCAGTTTGTTCTGGATACCACGGGGAGTGTAACCAAGCCCGATCCGAAAGCATTGCGCGGCATCCTGTTCATGGCGGACAGTTTTCTGTTTTGGGCCAGCCCCACAAACGTTCCCAGTGCGGACCTCTTTAGCCGCAGCCAGAACTTGGCGGGTTTTCCCGACGGGACGATCGATGGGAATTATATCCGGCGCTTGATGAATGCGAGTATGTGGATGGCCGCACCGCTTTCGTGGCTGCTGCTTATCCTGATCGGCGCCCTCACCTGCCTGCTGCAAGCTTATTTGTTCTCGGTGGCTGCGTCATTCCTGGAGCGGACCATGCCTTCCCCATTTCACCTGAACCAGCTTCTGAACATCGCCATCCACGCTGTCACCCCCGCCGCCATCATCGTCACGACCTACAAAGCCCTGCGCTTGCAGGGAATTGATCTCTGGCTCATCTACCTGATCGTCTACGGGATTTTCCTGATTGGCGCGACCAACGCCAGCCGCGATAAGCTCGTCACTCAGGAACCGGACGAGAATGGGTTCATGTAGCCGGACTCTTCCGGGCTACACGGAGAAACTCTCACCACACGAACATGTCTGCGTCGCGTTCGGGTTGTGGATCTTGAATCCGCCACCGATCATCGCTTCCACAAAATCGATCTCCGACCCGCTCACGTACAACGCGCTCTTCAAGTCCACCGCCACCCGCGTGCCGGCGGTCTCCACAAGAATGTCCTTCGCCGTCGGCGGATTCTTGTCGAAATCCATTTTGTACTCCAACCCCGCGCAACCGCCGCCGACAATCTTCACGCGCAACGCGCCATCAGCAACACCGTCGCGCTGCATTAATTGGCGAATCTTGCGCCCCGCCGCATCGGTCAGCTTGATCAATTTCTCGCTGCCCGCCCGCGGCCCGGCTATTTGTGTTGGTGCTTCCGTACTCATCACCCGCATTATAGTCGAAACCGCGCTAATTTACTACTCCCCACCCTTCCCGCGGATGCCGGGCTCGGTGAGGGCATGAAGATAGAACAGTTCGTCGAGTTCCTTCTCGCTGAGGCCGGAGTGCTCACGGGCGACTTCACGGACGGTCCTGCCGGTTTCGTGTGCCTTCTTGGCAATCGCGGCGGCTTTGTCATAACCGATCTTGGGCGCGAGCGGCGTGCACATGGCGAGGCTCTTTTCGACGAGCGATTCGCAACGTTCGCGGTCGGCTTCGATTCCGGCCACGCATTTGTCGGCGAAATTACGCGAGGCGTTCGCCAGAAGATGCACCCCTTCCAGCAAATGAGCCGCGATCAACGGCATGCCGACGTTCAACTCGAAGAAACTCTGCAAACCGCCGAGCGTGATTGTCAGGTCACTGCCGATGACATGCAGGCAAACCTGAATCAGGCTTTCCGCCACGACCGGGTTGACCTTGCCGGGCATGATCGAACTGCCGGGTTGCACGGCGGGCAGTTTGATCTCGCCGATGCCGCAACGCGGTCCGCTGCCGAGCAACCGGATGTCATTGGCTATCTTGGCCAGGCTTACCGCGATGGTTTTGAAATAACCGCTCGTCTCCACGCACGCGTCGCGCGCTGCCGCTGCCTCGAAATGGTTCTTCTCCTCGTGCAACGCCACCTTCAGTTCCTCGGCCAGTTTGGCAATGGTCCGCCGTGCGAACTCCGGATGCGCATTCAACCCCGTTCCCACCGCCGTGCCACCGAGCGGAAGCGCATCCAGCGTCTCCACTGCTTCCGCCGCGCGGCCCAGGGCGTATTCCACCTGCGCGGCGTACCCGGAAAACTCCTGCCCCAACCGCACCGGCGTGGCGTCCTGCAAATGGGTGCGCCCAATCTTCATGACGTCATCGAATTCGCGCACTTTTTTCGCGAGCGTCTTCTGCAAATGATCCAATGCAGGAACCAGTTCCTCGCGAATCGCTTCAATCGTGCTGATGTGGATGGCCGTCGGAAACACGTCGTTGCTGGATTGGCAGAGGTTGACGTGATCGTTGGGATGCACCGGCGATTTGTCGCCGCGCTTGCCGCCGAGCAACTCGTTGGCGCGGCTGGCAATGACCTCGTTGGCGTTCATGTTGGTCGAGGTGCCCGAGCCGGTTTGGAAAATGTCCACAGGGAATTGAGAATCAAGTTTGCCGTCGACGACTTCCGTCGCCGCTGTGACAATTGCGTCGGCCACTTTCTTGTCGATCAGGCCGAGGTCGAGGTTTGTCTTCGCGGCGGCGCGTTTGATGCGGCCCATTGCGTGAATGAATCGCGGCGGCAACGGCCAGCCGCTAATGGGGAAATTGGTCACTGCCCGCTGCGTTTGCACCCCGTAGTACGCCTCGGCGGGGACGTCCAACGGACCCATCGAGTCCTTTTCAATGCGAGTCTTGCTCATGGTTTCCCTTCGCGCAGGTTGTTGCGCTTGTCAAAAACTTCTAGCGCACTGCAAATATCTTTGCGGCCATAATCGCCGCGTTCACCAGGGGTCTCTGAAACATCCCAAAACCGATCATGGCCGCCATGCAGGTGTACAGCGCCAAGCGCATCGGCACGC
>CAZAQZ010000326.1:0-4116 GCA_964487175.1 uncultured Verrucomicrobiota bacterium
GTTGCTCAAACGCGGTCACCGCGTCACCGTTGTTGACGACTTTAATGATTTCTACGATCCGGCGGTTAAGCGCCGCAACGTCGCGCCATTTGCGGATCGAGTCCGGGTGGTGGAATCAGACATTTGTGACACGGCGCAACTGCACGATGTATTCCGGCATGAGGATTTTGAGGCGATTGTGCATCTTGCGGCACGGGCGGGCGTGCGGCCTTCGTTGGCCCATCCGCAACTCTACACACAAGTCAATATCGTGGGGACACAGAACCTGTTGGAACTCGCGCGCGAGTTCGGCGTGAAAAAATTCATCTTCGGCTCCTCGTCCAGTGTGTACGGTGTGAACGAGAAGGTTCCGTTCTCGGAAAGCGACCCGATTTTCAATCCGATCTCGCCCTACGCAGCGACCAAGCTGGCGGGAGAAGCGCTGTGCCACGTCTATCATCATCTTTACGGCCTCGATATCGTCTGCCTGCGGTTTTTTACGGTGTACGGCCCACGACAGCGGCCCGATTTGGCCATCCACAAATTCACGCGGGCCATTGCGGCGGGCAAACCGATCGAAATGTACGGCGATGGCACCACTGCGCGGGATTATACCTATGTGACCGATATTTTGCAGGGTGTGCTGGCCTGCCTCGACCGGAATTTCGGCTATGAGATCATCAACCTCGGCGAATCGCGCACGGTGAAACTGACAGAGTTGGTGCATTTGATTGAAAAGGCAGTCGGCAAATCCGCCAAACTCCAGCAACTTTCTCAGCAACCCGGCGATGTGCCCATTACCTTCGCGGATATCTCGAAAGCGAAGCGGCTCCTCGGTTACAAACCGCAGGTGGAGATTGAAGAGGGCGTGGCCCGGTTCGTGGATTGGTTCAAAAAACAATCATGAACGAAGAGCAGGTGACGCGATTATTGCAGGACCTGGTCTGCATCCCCAGCGTCAATCCTTCCGGTGACCCTGGTACCTCCGTCAACAACACAGGCGAATCGCGGATGGTTGCCTACCTCGCTGAGTTCTTCCGCAAACTCGCACTCGACGTGGAGATCAACGATGTCGAACCAGACCGCGCCAATATTGTCAGCAAGTTTGCTTCACGCGGTGCGAAGACAACCATTGCACTGGCACCGCATACCGATACCGTCAGCGTCGCGGGCATGACAATCAATCCATTCGGAGGCGAGGTCCGAGACGGCAGACTGTACGGACGCGGGGCGACTGACACCAAGGGCTCAATGGCGGCGATGCTGGCCGCACTGGCCAATGTGGTGCGCAAGAAGGAATTCCGTGAGGGTGACGTCGATGTGGTGTTCTGCGGTTTGATGGGCGAGGAGAGTGGCAACGACGGAGCGCGGGCGCTCGTGCAGGATGGGTTCAAGGCGGATTTTGCGATTGCGGGCGAACCGACCGATTGCCGGATTGTGCACACGCACAAAGGTTCGGTTTGGTTCAAGATTATCACGCGCGGAAAGAGCGTCCACGGCTCAATGCCTGAGAAAGGCGAAAGCGCGATTGGCAAAATGGCCGAGGTCGTGCAGTTCATGCTGGGCGATTACACCAAGTCGCTCAGGACGATGAATGATCCCGTGCTGGGTTCACCCACGGTGAACGTTGGAGTCATCCGCGGCGGCGCGCAGACCAACATTGTGCCGGACTATTGCGAGATCGAAATTGACCGGCGCACAATTCCCGGGGAAACCGATGAGGTGATTATGTCCGGGTTGTGTGAGAAATTGAAACACCTGCGCATTGAGATACAGACGGCGCGCGAATGTCGTCCGTTGTACACCGATCCTCAGAGCCCATTTGTTCAGAAACTGGCAGCCGCGACGGAAGCGGGCCGTGACGCATTGATTGGCGCGCCGTGGTTCTGCGACGCAGCACTGTTTGCCGAGAAGGGGACTCCCGCCGTTGCGTTTGGCCCCGGCAGCGTTACCCAGGCGCACACGGCCGATGAGTTCATCGAGTTAAAGGAAGTCTTCCGCGCCGCGCAGATCCTCGAGCGGTTCCTGCTCTCGTCCGCCGGTTAATTCCCGGACTTTTGCTGCAACTCGTGATGCAGGATGCTGAGCGTGTAAAGCGCAGCCGTTTCGGCGCGGAGCACCAGCGGGCCGAGCGACAGCGGCAGGCAGCCGGAGGATTTGGCGAGTGAAAGTTCCGCCGGAGTAAAATCGCCTTCGGGGCCGACGAGAATGAGAACGGATGGGGAAGCGGAGGCTTGGATTGGTGAAGCGCTGGAAAGGATTTGTTTCAACAGTTTGGAGTCCGGTTGCAGCGATGCAATCAATTTCAAGTCGAACTTGCCGAGCGCGCTGAGAAAATCCTTGGCCTTTTGAGGGGGCTGGATTTCTGGCAGCCAGTTGTTGCCGCATTGTTTGCAGGCGTCGAGAGCGATGGCGCGCCAACGGTCGAGTTTTTTCGCATCTTCGTCGAGTTGCACGACAGTGCGCTCGGAAATCAGCGGTACAATCGCGGCCGCTCCCAACTCCGTCGCCTTTTGCACGATGAGGTCCATGTTTTTCTTGGGAACGGCCTGGGCGAGCGTGATGCGGCGCGGAAGCGGGGGCGTGTTGGATTTCTGGAGAATGGTCAAACGAACCGAATCCTTCCCGACCTCAGCAATCGTACATTGCGCTTCATGGCCGCGTCCGTCGAAGATGTTGACTGTGTCCCCAGCCTTAAGCCGCAACACATGAATCGCATGATGAGCCTCGTCGCCCACCAACGCCGCCTGTTGGAAATTCGAAAAATAGAACCGGTGCATGGTCTATTTGCCGCCGAAGAAGCGCTTGGCCTTTTCGAGAAAAGATTTCCGTTGCGGATAGGCTTCGTCGCTGGCGAGCTTGGAGAATTCTTCGAGTTTCTCGCGCAATTGTTTCGATAATCGGGTCGGCACCTCGACGAGGACGCGCACGAGGAGGTCGCCGTGGCCGTGACCGTGGACGTTGGGCATGCCTTGGCCGCGCATGCGGAACATCGTGGCGTTCTGCGTGCCCTGGGGAATTTTCAATCGCGCCGCACCGTGCAACGTCGGCACATCGATGTCGCCCCCCAGCGCCGCTGTCGAGAAACCAATCGGAATCTCGCACAGCAAATCATCGTCCTGGCGCACAAAGATGTCGTGCGGACGCACGTGTATGACGACGTAGAGATCGCCGTGAGGACCGCCCCGCACGCCGGCTTCACCGTGACCAGAACTGCGCAATCGGGCTCCATCCTCGATGCCTGCGGGAATCCGAATCTTGATTTTGCGGCGTTGCTGGATGCGTCCCTCGCCGCCGCATTTTTTGCATGGATTGCTGACAATCTGCCCCGAGCCGTTGCACCGCGGGCAAGTGGAGGCGACGGTGAAGAATCCGCGTGAATGCGCGACCTGGCCGCGACCCTGGCAGGTGGGACAGGTTTCAACTTTCGCGCCTTCGGCCGCGCCGCGACCGCTGCACTCAGGGCAGGTGTCCAGCACGTTGAATGAAATTTCCTTTTCGATCCCGCGGGCGGCTTCTTCAAAATCGATTTCCAAATCGTAGCGCAGATCGTTGCCGCGGCCAGCGCCGCCGCCACCGCGACCGCCGGCACGTCCGCCGCCAAAGGCTTGCTCAAAGAAGTCGTCGAAGATGCCACCGCCTCCGCTGGCCGCGCCGCCGAAGACTTCACGGAAAATGTCGAATGGATCATGGAACCCACCGTATTGCTGGCCCGCTCCGGCGCGTGCGCCAGGACCGAACGCGGCGTGTCCGAATCGGTCGTAGGCGGCGCGTTTCTCGGGATCGCTCAACGCTTCATAGGCTTCGCCGATCTCCTTGAATTTTTCCTCGGCCTCCTTGTTGCCCGGGTTTTTGTCGGGATGATATTTCAGCGCGAGCTTGCGATACGATTTCTTAATCTCTTCCGCCGAAGCGTCGCGCGCGACGACGAGGATCTCGTAGTAATCGCGCCTGGTCATTACTCTTGCTCGTCCTGATCTGGAGCGGCTGGAGAGCCCTTGCTGACAACGACACGGGCCGGACGCAGCAACCGATCTGCGAGTTTGTAACCGCGCTGGACTTGCTCGAGGACCGCGCCTTCGGGATGTTCGGCCGACTCGACGTGGCTGACGGCTTCGTGCACGTTGGGGTCGAATG
>CAZAQZ010000327.1:0-4116 GCA_964487175.1 uncultured Verrucomicrobiota bacterium
CCGACGAATTACACAGCCTTCGCTGCAGTGGTACCAGCCCAATTACGCAGCGCGGCGAAGTGTCAGATCACACTTACCGGCGGAGGGTGTGGGAATGGTGACCGTGAAATGTTTCGTGGCTGCGTCGTATTGAACGGGCAGGGATTTTCCGCCGGTCAGCTGGCAAATCGGAGCAGTGTCCGCGAACCCGTGCAGCCTCACCGTGTCCTCGCCGGACGAGGTCAGGACGGTAATGTTCATGCCTTCAGTGGAGTCGTGAATATCGGCGATCCGTTGCTTCCCGGTCGAGGCGATTTTACCCTCGTCGCCGATCAGCGCGATGCCCGAGGGACCGACCGGCGCGATAATGACGAAAGCGTAGGAACCGCCCGGAATGACCGAAGTGAGCGGCTGGTTTGCGGGAAGGGCGGTGCCCTGTTTGCGGGTCACGTCATAGACATAGGCGGGTGACCGGATGCCGTGTGCGCCGGGCGAGAATTGCCATGGCGTTGCTGAATCGCTCCCGTCTCTTCGCCCCGGCATGAACGCGACTGCGTACAGTGTCCGGTGATCGCCGTGATCGGTGCAGGTCCAGGCCGTCAACGCGCCGCCGTCGTGACTCGCTTCGTGCAGGTAAGCATCATCCGTGGGAACCATCGGTCTGTCCGGTTTCACCAGCACACCATCCGCGCGGGCGGCTAGCCGGATATTCTCCGGGGATTCCTTGCCCATTGCGTCGCCCGTGCCCACGGCGCCGGCGGACAGGACAGCCAGGACCATGTTGCCCGTTTCGCCGCTCTTGAAGACGTCGCACCAGGGCCAGATGCCCAACGCAGACGCGAGTTGCGATACGTACAGGAAATGGCGCCATTTGCCCGGCTCGAACCGGTCACCGCTGGTGCGAATCGTGGTGAGGTTGGAGTATTTTGCGCCCTGCAGGAAATAACACGGCAACGCCATGCAGTACTGCAAGTCCAGGCCGTGTTTGGCGCCCGCGGCGGCCATGCCGTCGGCAAACGCGTCTCCCACACCAATCGTGGAGCCCATGTTGCTGTTGAAATAAATCCGATCCAGCCAATCCTGCTCGTAACAAATCACGCCATTGGTGGCCAGATACGTCATGCGGTCGTTCCAGTAGGCCGGATCGATCGCAGCCACACCGGAGAATTTGAATTGTTTTTGGTAGGGACTTTCCCGATCGACCCAGCGCCCATGCGTCACCAGCGGCAAGCCCAGTTCCTTCTGAAACGCCGCTAGCCCTTTCGGGAACAGGTCCGGATCCGCCGTGTAATCCATCGTGCCGCCGTACCGGTTCCAACGCCCAGCCGGCAGGTCCTTCGATTTCTTGTCCGCACCGGGTTTGCCATCAGGGCCGTTGATGGATTTCTGGTACCACCAGCTGTCGAGCTGGAAATAACCCAGGGGAATGTTCTCATGCCGATACGTTTCCACCATCTTCAACAGCGTCCCGCAATAACCCAGCTCGTGATCGTACTTGTAATAATAGTCGGCGCCGTTGTCGGTCCAGTAACCGAAATACTTCAGCGTCGGATCGGCGTCGTACGATGGACGCTTTTTCCCATACAAGTCCGTCAGGACACGTCCCCATGCCTCAAAGGTCGCGCCCACACCCTGCCCGAACACCAGCAGAGTGCTGTGGGCTAGCGGTTTTTCCAGCACCCCGATTTCGGGACGCAAGCCGCTGGCGATCCGTGTCTGTCCATCGCCGGACATATGGGCCAGAAAAAAATTCGTCTCCGGCGAAATGATGACCGCGTTGGCGGCATCGTCAAACAGCAGCCAGGGCGTGCCGTTTTGTTCCAGCGAGAAACTCGGCGGCGCGAAATTTTGCTCGCGATAGCTGAACCCGTGCAGGGTGCCGGGCAAACGGTCAAACGACGGGAACGCGATATTTGTCACATTCGCGCCTGCGGGCGCGTGCACCGTAAACAGCACCGCGGGTTGTTCGTCGTATCGGCGGATGCCGGCGGAATACTTCGCAGGCGTTTGCCAGCGGAAGGTGATCTCCTTGTAAGCGCCGATCGCGTCGCGGCCGGAACCGGTCTTGATTTCCTGAACCGGGTAACCGACGGTCCCGCCAAACAGTCGCGCGGGTTCGCGTGAACGAACCTCATACTCGCCGTTGGTTTCTAACTGAACGACCACGCCGGATGTCGCATCGGGTAATGTGACCGCCGCGCGGCCATTGCCGCCGAAGAGGAACACGCCCGCCAGGATGGTGATCACCACGTTTCGTTGCATAGGAATCATTTGCAATCGCCTCTCGTTTCGAAGCCCGTTGGAGATCATTGTGTGCCCTGCGTTTCCGAAGGATCTAAAGGAAGCGATCCCGCTGCGGTCATTAAAGCAAATCACAGCCTGGAAGCAAGCGCAGGTTCACAGCTTGGATTGACGAAATCGCTCATACCGTATGCTTTAAGTTTGACTCCATTGCGTCTGCGGGTCCGATATGCTCTAATCAGCAAATTATGAGGCGGGTTCTAGCTCTTGGCTTCCTGTTCGCCGCAACCGTTCTTCACGCAGAACAACCCGGTTCCGTCATCGTGGCCGGTTCCGCCCGATTCACCGTGATCGCGCCCACGTGCATCCGCCTCGAATTCGCCCCCGATGGGAAATTCGTCGATGCCCCCTCGATGTTTGCCGTGGGCCGTGACGCTGCGTTCCGTGATTTCAAACTGGATCGAACAACCAATGCCGTAACAATCGATACCGGCATCATTCAATTGCGGTATCAGCCCGACGGCAAGCCGTTCAATGCCAATAACCTGCAGGCCCAAATTGCCAGGGGCAAGGAATGGGTGCCGTGGTATCCCGGCCTGATCAACCACCAGAACCTGGGCGGGACAATCCGCACGCTCGATCGTGTCAAGGGCCCTGTGGATTTGGGGGAAGGATTGCTGTCCCCGGATGGCTGGTATTTGCTGGATGATTCGCACTCGTATCTGTTGGTGGACGATTGGGCGATGGAGCGTCCGCACAACGGAAACACGGATTGGTATCTGTTTGGGTATGGCAGGGATTACAAGGCGGCGTTGAAGGCGCTGACGCTCATTGGCGGACCGGTGCCGATGCCGCGCAATTACGTCCTCGGCTCCTGGTACTCGCGTTATTGGCCGTACTCGTCGACCGACTTCCGCCAAATCGTCCAGCAATACAAGGAACACGATTTCCCGCTGGATGTGATGGTCATGGACATGGACTGGCACCGGGCCGGATGGACCGGCTGGTCGTGGAACCGCAAACTGTTGCCCGACGCCGAGGACCTGTTGCGCTGGTTCCACGAACAGGGATTGCGCGTCACACTGAATGTCCATCCGTCGGAAGGTGTCTGTCCACACGAGGACGTGTACGACGCGTTCATGCATGCGATGGGCCAGGATCCTGCCAGCCAAACAACACTGCCGTACGACGCGGGCGACCGGAATTATCTGGATACATTGTTCCAATACACGCATGCACCACTGGAGCGGGAAGGTGTGGATTTCTGGTGGCTGGACTGGCAGCAGGAACCGTTCACCCGCAGCCTGCCGCATTTGACCAATCTCGCCTGGCTGAATCACTACTATTATCAATGGACGGGACGAAACGGGTTGCGTGGCCAATCGTTCAGTCGATGGGCTGGCTGGGGCGATCATCGCCACCCGATCCATTTCTCCGGCGATGCCGACACGGGATGGAAAATGCTCGCGTTCGAGGTGCCATTCACGTCCACCGCCGGAAACGTCGGTTGTTTCTTCTGGTCACACGACATCGGCGGTCACACCGGCGGCCGCAACGAGGAAAGCTATGTCCGCTGGGCGCAATTTGGCGCGTTGTCGGCGGCGTTACGCCCGCATTCCACGCGCAAGCCCGACATGGACCGCCGGCCCTGGACGTACAGCGGGCAGGCGGAGGATTCGTTGCGGATTTCCTTCCATTTGCGCTCGGAATTGTTTCCCTACATTTACTCCAGCGTCTGGGAAAGCTCCGCCGAATCGATCCCGCTGACCCGGCCGATGTACATCGAATACCCCGACCGGGACGAAGCGTACCAGAATCCGCAGCAATACTTCTTTGGCGACAATCTGCTGGTCGCCCCCATTACAACGCCGGGAGATGGCCCCGACACAATCGCGC
>CAZAQZ010000328.1:0-4090 GCA_964487175.1 uncultured Verrucomicrobiota bacterium
GGTTTTTGATTTATCTAATGGGGCGGGTGGCCTCGAGGTTCATCACATGAGCGCAGTGTATTTGCCCTACACGCACGGCTGTTTCGTCTGCGGCGCAAGCAACGAACACGGCCTGCAACTCAAGTTTCGTTTTGAAGACGGCGAGATACGGGCGGACTTCCAACCGCGCCTGCAGCATGCCGGTTACAAAGGGATGATCCACGGCGGGGTCACGGCCAGCGCGTTGGACGAAGCGATGTTTTGGGCGGCGGCCTATGCCACGAGGAAATTTCGCGTTTCTGTTGAACTCACCGTGCGCTATCTGAAGAAAGTCGAGGTCGGACACCATCATCTGCTGGTGGCGCGGCTGACGCGCGAGCAAAGAAAATTCTGCTTCACCGAAAGCGAATTGCGGGATGCATCGGGCGAACCCTGCGCCACGGCAACGGGCAAGTATTTTCCCATGCGCCCCGAGGATGTGCCGCTGGGCGCTGAGGATTTCTTTGCCGATCCCCGGACACTTTCCCCGTTGGAATTCTTCCCCGGGACGCGTAGAATCCCCTCGTGAAGGCTTCCGGAGTTCTGACGCACGAAGACCAGCAGAAGTTGCTGCGTTGGGCACGTCTGGCGATTGAACGGGCGGTTGAGGGTGGATCCGAAATGGAGGTCGCCAGGGCGGAACTCAGTGAGGGGCTGCTGGCGCCGCACGGCGCGTTTGTGACGATCAAGAAGCAAGGCGATTTGCGTGGCTGCATCGGAAAGATGGATTTCGAGCATCCTGTCTGGGAAAACGTCCTGACCGCCGCCGTTGCCTCAGCGCTTGAAGACCCGCGGTTTTCACCACTGCAACCCGACGAGCTGGCGGAAGTGCGCCTGGAGATTTCCGTATTGGAACCCCCGCACCAATTGGCGCGTCACGAATTATTCGACGCCCAACGACATGGCATCATCGTGGAAAAAGGGATGCATCATGCGCTGTTGCTGCCCAAGGTGGCCCAGGAGTATGGATGGGGCGCCGAGAAAACGCTGGAGACGGTTTGTGTGAAAGCAGGGCTCGCTCCGACTGCGTGGCGCGACGCGGACGCGCGGCTCCAGGTGTTTGAGGCGTTCGATTTCGGCGAACCGGAGGACGGCGCGGTATCAGGGAAGATTTGAACGGGGGACGCGGTTGCGGTTTGATTCGTCCTCCCTGGGAAGGTCGAGGTGCAGACAAGAATCACACGCGGTCCGCGTGAACACAAAGACCCGATCGTCGATTGTCGTTCAGCGCTCGGCCATGCAGTAGGAGTTGCTTAGAGTTGCGAGGCGAACCGTTGCGCGTCGGCCACCATGGACACATTGTTGAAGGCGCAGTAGGTGGCCGTCTTGGCGGTGCAAAACTCCTTCAATCGCTCCAGTTCCGCGTTTGAATACCGATGGCGTGGGCCGGTGATCCCGTGCAGGCGGAAATACTGAACCCTGGCTCTGGCCGTGGGGGGTGATTTGAACGGATCACCGACGTGGATGAGATCGAGCTCACGGCACAGCCCCGCGACCAACTCGGCATCCCACACGCCGCGCGGCTCCCAGCCCATCAGAAATTTCCCCCGTTTGGCCTTCTCGAAAAACCGTTTCAGGTTCGCGATGTTCTCCTTGGTGGAGCGAAAGCTGGGGGCACACTGGAAGAGCACCATCATGACACCCAGCGCTTTGGCCACTTCGAACGTGTTGTCCCAGGCCCAGCGAATTGTCGGGTTGAAACCGAAATGCCCGCAGTACTCCCGGTCGCGTGGATCGATCCGCGTCCGCTTGTAGGTCGGGCTGTCTGCGTGGTGGGTGATGACCTGCCAGGCTTTCATGGCGAACTCGAAGTCCTTCGGCGCGGTCGCACGCCAGCGAGCGGCCGTCTCAGGTTTGGGAAGCTGGTAGAAACTGGAATCGATTTCGACAAAACGAAAGGACTCGAAATACTTCTTCTGGGCCGTCGCGAAACCGCAGCAACCGGCGACAATATGGGGGCGTTTGGTCTGCAAGACGCTTCGGATGTTATCAGGATTCTTCGGACTTGAAAAGCGCGACGCTCGTGGCATCATATCTGCAGCAGGGTAACAAGGCCATGGCCGCAGCCGAGAACAACTCCGAGAATCCTGGACTCTCCACCGTTACACCCCGCGACATTTTGTTCGAGTGCCCCTCCTGCGGGAAAAGCCTGGTCGTTGATGAACAGGCGCAGGGACTGATCATCGATTGTCCCCAATGCCACATTAATGTCATCGTGCCTCCCAAACCGCATTTCGCGATCGCGCCTCCGTCGTCGTCCGCCGCGACCTCCAGGATCACGGGCGAACCGAAATCGCCCGCGGCGACTTCCAAGGCCGGCGCCTCAGGCTCGGCATCCGTGCAAGATCGGCTGGCGGCCCTTGGCAGCCAGCTTCGTGAACTCCAGACGCAACGCACGGAAATCAGTAACCGGCTTGCGTCACGGCTCAACGAACTCAATCGCGATCTCGTCATGTTGGCCCGTTTGGAGACCACGCAGCAGCAAGTGCTCAGCGAATGGAGCCAGCTCATCACTCAGCTTCCTGTTTCGTCCGCGCAGTCGACCGTGTTGGGTGCGAGCGAGCGCAGCAGCGGGCGATCACGGGTGCAGTTCGGCGGTTAGGAAGGCGACGTCGACAACGCCGGCTCGCGTGCTTGGGTTGCTCCAGATGAGGATGGCCCCGTGAGGCTTTTCACCAGGATCTTCGAATTGCGTCCGTTCTGTTCGTATTTCTCCCGGCGCGGCGGAGGCAGGTCGCTAATGGTGCCCTCGCCATACCCGATCTTGTGCTGGAAAAACGTGAACGCCTGCGTGGACAGGCAGAAAATGGTTTCGGCCCCTTGCTCGCGGGCCAGGGCTTCGGCCCGGATGGCCAGTTTGCTGCCGATGCCCCGGTGTTCATGCGCGGGATTGACCTGCAAACACGCGAGCTCGGCCTTTTTCTCGGCGGCATAGGGCACGACCGCCGCGACGCCAACGACGTTGTTGTCGATTTCGAAAACGTAGTATTCATTGATGTGCTTCTCGACGCTGGCGCGGGTGCGTTTGAGAAGTTGGTCGCCCTCAATGGCGGGCTTGATGAGCGTCATGATGGGACGAATATCCTTGCGGGTGGCCTGGCGGATCGCCTGGTATTCGTTGGCATAAATCAACGTGCCGATGCCTTCATTGGAAAATACTTCCGCAAGCAGACCTTCGTCCACCTGTCCATTAATGATATGAACACGCGGGACACCGCCCTGGCAGGCGAGGAGGGCGTGCTGCGCTTTCGAAACCATGTCGGGCAGCATTTTGTCGCCGGAACTTTTGAGGGCGGTCTCCAATTCCTGAACCGACATCTGCGAGACGAGTTTGCCGTCGTGTTCCAGGCCGTTGTGTGAGGTCAACAGCATCAGTTTGACCGCGCCGAGCGCGCGGGCCACTTCGACGGCGACGGCGTCGGAATTGACCCGGTAGGTGTGGCCGTTTCCGTCGAACCCGAGCGCCGGAATAACGGGAATGATTCCCTTGTCGAGCAGTGTGCGCAACATCTCGATGTCCACCCGGTGCACCTTGCCGGTCAGTTGCTGGTCCACGCCTTTGAGGATGCCGATCGGGACCGCTTCGATGCAATTGGTGTGCGCGCCGCGCAGGTTGTTCAGGGAAAGCCCCTCGAGGATTTCGTGAGTCACCTGGCTGGCGGCCATGATGGCGACGCGCAGGGTGGCGGCATCGGTCACACCCGTGCCATCGAAGCTCGTGATCGGCTCGTTCAATTTCTGGGAAAGCTGTTTGATCTGGTGACCCGCGCCGTGAACGATGACGATGTGGATGTTCAGGTTGCGCAACACCGCGATGTCCAGCAGCAGGTTGCCAAAATTGTCGTCGGCCACAACGCTGCCGTCGATCGCGATGATGAACACGCGGTCGCGGAATTGGGGGATGTAATGAAGAATGCCCCGTAGGTCAGTCGGTTTCATGTGCGTCGATGCACTTATACGCCAGCCGATGGATTGATTTCAACTGATGTTTTCGGATTTGAGCGCGGAACGATCCTACGGCGGGAGTATTCATTTGGCCCGGCGAGGTTTGCCCGGTGGCTGCATTTTGGTC
>CAZAQZ010000329.1:0-4090 GCA_964487175.1 uncultured Verrucomicrobiota bacterium
CAATAAGTCCACCGTGAGAAACAGGACAAAGATCAACGTCGCCATTACCACTTGGACGGCCACCCAATTGCGCAGGACGGCAGCCAGAGCCAGCCAAGTGTCCCCCGAGCCGTTTGGAGAAAGGTAACGACCGTTATCACGAAGCCATTTAATCGGGGCTGATTGAGGATTCTTCAGGATGTACTCGACTCGCGAAACGCCCGGGGGGAGACCCGAGAGTTTGGAGGCGCCCGGCGGAAATTCCTCTGGGTTAGCACAGGGGGAGTTCTTCTGTCGAGGTGTAGGCGGAAGCTGTTTGCCGGTGATCCAGGGTCGGACGTACATCCGCCCGAGAAATCCCCCGAAGTAACCACCGCCTGATACTGTGGAAAGATAATCGATCTTGTTGAGCAGTCCGAGCTTGGCCAGCGACTGAAACACCCCCAGACAGAACGTAGCACTGCGGATGCCGCCTCCCGACAACGCCACCCCGACCGTTTCCGCTATCGGGACCGGGTGGTCTTTTTTCTGTCTGTGGCCAATCTGTTTGGTTTCGTCATCGTGGAGTTCTTGGGGGAACCAAGGTCCGGTGTCGTGGGCGGCGGGTTTGGCCTGTGGGGATGGTGTTGAAGCATTCATGTGACACCTCCTGGTTCCATGCGTGTAACGGTTTAGTTCATTTCATCTGTCGTTTGGGAGAAACACCCTTCAGCGTTTTTCATCGGAAGAAGCTGGGATCGTCCTATCCAAATGCCTCTGCAGATGGTCCTGGGCGACGATGAAGTCACGCAGGAATTCCAGCAGCGTTTTTCCCCAGATCCCGGTGTGGTTATCCACAACTGCCTTGGAAGCGGTGACGACCATGAAGGGTTCATTCTTGGGACGCACCGTCCCCTTTGGCCAGGGCTCCAACGCCCATTCGTGGTCGGGAGGTACCAATTGTGTCCAATCCACGGTTTCGGTGGAAGGCGTCACTGGTTGTTGCCAAGGTTTCAAGTTGAGCGGCTTATATCTACGCGCCGCGGCGGTTTCCGGGGCGGCGTTTGTGCCGGTGCTCGAGAATAGATGGTGGGTGAAGTAGTTCGTGCAGTGGCCAAGACTGGTGATGCTCAAGGCTCGTTCCTGGGAGTTGGGTTTGAAATTCTGCACGAGGCTTGGGAAGAACTGGCCGGCCGGAAACGCAATTCCTGTTGCCTGGTCATTTTCAGCGCCGATGGTCATCAGCACAGTGGTTTGGCGGGGGTTGTATTGCTTTGTTCCTGCGGTTGCTTCCGCCAGACCGGAGTAGAGCAGACCTTCGAACGCCGGGTTCACCAGCACGACTAGATCGGCAGCACCGGCCCTGATGCGCCGGGGCGTCTTGATTTCGCCCCGCTCGTAGGGTACCAGACTGCTCAGCGTGCTTTCCTTTAGAATATTGTCCAGTGCCGAGTAGACAATGGCCCCACCGAAGCTATGGCCGACGACCACGAGCCGTGTGGCGCGGCGATTAGCTTCGGAAGGTTTGGACAGTTCCGTCTTCAGATCGTCCAGATGAACCAGCAATTCATCCATGTCGCCCCGCCCGATCTTGTGCGCGGTGTTCTTGCGATTCCAAAACGTCAGCCATTTCACCAGCGGAAGGCGTTGGGATCGTCCTCTCCAACCCACGTAAACGCCAACGATTCGCCGGGGCGATCCGGACGAGGCGTCCATGTTGGTTTCGACTTTGTACAGCTGGTAGAGGAGACGACGAAAAGCCCAGACGGTCCCGTTATTCACCTGTGCATTTTCATCCCACCCATGGACGAAGGTCACGAGCACGGCTCCATTGTTTTGAGCGACATCGTCCTGGGCCATCTGGTGCAGAGCATCCAGTTGACGCTTATCCCAGAGCTTGCCTTGATCGTCGAACTCAACAACGCTGAACAGAAACTCCGCGTAGTTTTCGACCATGCGATTGTCCACGCGATCGGTGAAGGCCGCATCGGGAAGATTGGTCAAGGTGACGAAGGAACCCAGAGGATCGCCGCTGACCGACGGATTGGGCACGTGCGTCCGGTACTGTGTATGGGGTGTTGTCCCCACGCACCCGGAGAACAAACCTGCCAGAACCCACGAAAGAAGCAGCGCACGACCGCGATTTGTTTGGTTGTTCACAGTCATCATCTGCCTGCGCTCCAATCCAAAGAAAGCCCGGCGAATTTGTACCAAACATGTTCCTGCTTGTCTGTAGGGGCCAGCCCTGATTCTGTTGTAGGGGAATGGACTACAGCTTTGTACAGTGCAACCAGTACAAGGGTGGTTTGCCGAGCTACTGCATTACGCACCAGCGTGATCTTTCCGTCGTATACTTGATGCTTTCCAGTATCCGTTAGACGCGATAGAATCCGAGTCTTTAACGGAGCGTTTGCATGAAAACGTCAACGATCAGACTGTTCCGCGTCTGTTTAAAATTGGCTGGATGCATCGTTGTGGGGGGTCTGGCCACCGTTTCTCCCGTCTTCGGTCAGGCGACGAATCAGCTTCCAACGGGGAAGAGCCTCACGCAACCGCCGCTCGGTGTACAGCAGGACGTGGGCAATCTGCCAATGAACATGATCGCCAGTCCTGATGGGAAATTTGCGCTCGTCAGTGACATGGGGACTCATCAGTCCTTGTGGTCGATTCGTACGAGCGACGGCGCGGGCGTGTCGCACATGGATTTCTCCAACGCAAAGCCGAATAAGGAGTCCAACGGATTGTATTACGGCTTGGCGTTTGGCACGGACGGCTCGTTGTACGCCGCCCAAGGAAACAACAACAGCATCATTGCCTTGTCGTTATCAGCCGACGGTGTGTTGGCCACAAACCGGATCATCAACGCAAGAAACGGCGATTTCACATGTGGCTTGGCCACGGACGCGCGCGGTCATCTCTACGTGGCGAACAATGATTCAGGCAGGTTTGCAACACCGAGCAGCGTGGCCATTTACAATGTGGCCGACGGCGCCGAAGTCGGGCGCTTTGTATTCAACAACGACGTCGCCAACACGCCCAGTTTCCCACTGGCTGTTGCTGCGCTGTCTGATGGAAGCAAAGTGTTTGTCTCCAGTCAGCGGGACAGTGCGGTGTACGTGCTGAGCACGACAAATCCATCCGCGCCGACGCTCACGGCGTCCATACCGACCGGATCGCATCCAGCGGCATTGCTGTTGGACAAATCGCAGTCGATGCTGTACGTCGCCAACGCGCACAGCGACACGATCTCGGTCATCAGCACCGCCGACAACAAAATCACGGATACATTGTTGCTCCGGCCTGATCGATTGCGGCAGATCGCCGGCTCGACGCCATTGGGGCTGGCATTATCGCGCGACGAAAACACTTTGTACGTCGCGCTAGCCGATATGAATGCAGTCGGAGTCATAAAGGTCAACGACAAGGGCGTGAAGCTGGAGTTGAAAGGCTATATTCCTGCTGGCTGGTATCCCACAAGCGTGGTGGTGAGCGGTGACGGTTCCAACCTGCTGGTTGCGAATGCCAAGGGGACGAGGCCGCGCAATCCAAACCCGGGATACGAGCTGAGTCACACCCGTCGCGACGCAGGCTACAGCATCAATCTTATCTTGGGAAATGTTTCAACCATCCCGATTCCGAAAGACGCGCAATTGCGCCGGTTCACGGACGAAGTGTTTGCCAACAACGGTGCGGGCAATGGTGGTCCTGCGATGGAGAGCCACGAGCTCGAAGAGATTGGCCTGAAAGCAGGCAAGATCAAGCACGTGATTTACATCATCAAGGAGAACCGCACCTATGACCAGGTGCTCGGCGACGTGGCCGAAGGCAATGGAGACGCATCCCTGACGTTGTTCGGGCAAACCATTACTCCGAACCAGCATGCCCTCGTTAAACGGTTTGTTTTGCTGGACAACTTTTACGATTGCGGCGAGGTCAGCGGCGACGGCTGGCCATGGAGCACGCAAGGCATGGCCAACGAGTACGTCATTAGAAACGTGCCCTACCAGTACAGTCATCGCGGCCGCAAGGTGGATTACGAAGGCGAGAACGACGAATATCTGACAGGCGGCTTCCCGGCAAGAGGTCCCGACGGCGTCGCGTTATCCGATGTATTGTCCAATGGAGCACCAGC
>CAZAQZ010000330.1:0-4083 GCA_964487175.1 uncultured Verrucomicrobiota bacterium
CCGCGATGTTTGTCGCCATCGATGGCAACCCGGCGGGAATTCTCGCCGTCGCCGACCCGATCAAATCCACCACACCCGAAGCCATCCGCGAACTCCACGCGCTCGGATTAAAGATCGTCATGCTCACCGGCGACAACCGTCGCACCGCCGCCGCTGTGGCCAGTCAACTCGGCCTCGATGCGGTGGAATCGGAGATCGAACCCGCCGGGAAAGTTGCCCATGTCAGGAAACTGCGCGCGGAAGGCCAGCACGTGGCCATGGCCGGCGACGGCATCAACGACGCGCCCGCCCTCAGCGAAGCGGAAGTCGGCATTGCCATGGGCACAGGGACGGACGTGGCCATGCAGAGTGCCGGGATCACGCTCCTCAAAGGCGACCTGCGCGGCATCGCCAAAGCCATCCGCCTCAGTCGCGCCACCATGCGCAACATCCGGCAGAACCTGTTTTTCGCGTTTGTCTACAACGCCCTGGGCATTCCTGTGGCGGCGGGTGTGCTGTACCCGCTCTTCGGCCTGGTGCTCAGCCCGATCATGGCCGGTGCCGCGATGAGCCTGAGTTCCGTGTCCGTCATCACCAACGCCCTCCGCCTACGCAAGCAGCGGCTGTAACTGCGCCGCGCCGCCGAAGCCGTCTCCGACGAATTGTTGACAGGGAACGCTTCCGGCAGATCGTTGCAAATTCGTTGTCCCTTTTTGCCGCTGGGCGTGCATGAATAGATGAATGACAACGGATGACATGAAACTGGTGCGGCAGTATGCCGCCGATCAATCCGAGACCGCTTTTGCGGCGCTCGTTTCGCGTTATACCAATCTTGTTTATTCGGCGTCGTTGCGGCTGGTGCGCGATCCTCACCTGGCCGAGGAAGTGACCCAGGCCGTGTTTATCATTCTGGCGCGCAAGGCCGGCGCACTCAACGAAAGGACAATTCTTTCCGGCTGGTTGTATCACGCCGCCTGCTACACCTCAAAGAGCGCGCTCAAACGGGACTATCGACGTCACCAGCGCGAACAGGAGGCGTATATGCAATCCACACTTCATGAAGCGGGGACTGATGCCGATTGGAAACAGCTGTCGCCGTTGTTGGACGAGGCGATGTTGCGGCTCGGCCAAACCGACCGCGACGCGCTGGTGCTGCGCTTTTTTGAAGGACGCAGCTTGAATGAAGTGGGGACGGCCTTGGGCGCGAGTGAAGAAGCCGCCAAGAAACGCGTGAACCGCGCGTTGGAGAAACTGCACCGCTATTTTTCCAAATGCGGCGTGAGTTCGACGACGGACATCATCGCCGGGGCGATTTCAGCCAACTCCGTTCATACCGCACCCGTGGCGCTGGCAAAATCGGTGACAGCCGTGGCATTGGGGAAAGGAGCGGCAGCCAGCGGTTCGACCTTAACCCTCATCAAAGGAGCATTGAAACTTATGGCATGGACGAAAACAACTACGACAATCGTGGCCGGCGCGGCTGTCTTGCTCGCCGCCGGAACCGCCACGGTGACCATCAACCACATCAAAGCGCGTGAATCCTGGCGGGTTGAAAACATCAGCCCGGAAATGGTGGATCAAGCCGCGCCGCAGGTCCGGATTGTGCCCACGAAATTTCCTTCCGCTCCCGCACTGGTCACGGCCAACGCAACCTATGATAAATTTGTCGGGATCAATGTCTCGGTCGCTGACATCGCCGGATTTGCCTATCGAGGCAACGGCCTTCCCTTGTCGCCGAACAAGATAATCTTTGCCAGCGCGCAACCTCCGGACAGGTATGACTTCATCGCGACCCTGCCTCACGGCTCCTCGGAAGCCTTGCAACGGGAACTGAGAGAGAAACTCGGCCTTGTCGGCCGGCGGGAAACGAGGGACATGGACGTCTTGCTGCTCAGAGTTGGAAATCCGGACACTCTGCGGCTCAAGCTCTCCACGGGCCAGCCGGGCAACATCTCCGGCTCCGACGATGTCGGCCAGGGAGATATCAAGTGTGAAACTCAACTACTTTCCGCCGTCGCCGCCGCTTTGGAACAGATGCTCAACATGCCGGTCATTGATCAAACAGGTCTCACCGATCACTACAGTTTTGATCTCACCTGGAATGAACAGGGTCGTCAGCAGGATCCCAACCACACCGCCTTAAAACAGGCCCTGCTTGACCAACTCGGCCTGGAACTAGTGCCCGGCCGTGAACCCACCGAGATGCTGGTGGTCGAAAACCTGAAGTAGCCAGCGCGAAAAAATGTCGGTTTTTTGTCCGGGCGGCCATTTAATAGGTGGATGCAACCACCAGAGGATGCCGAACTGCTTACGGCATACGCGATCCACAACTCGGAAGAGGCCTTTACGGAGTTGGTGGGACGCCATGTTGGGCTGGTGTATTCCGCCGCAGTGCGGCAGGTCCGCGACCCGCAACTGGCGGAGGAAGTCACGCAGGCGGTGTTCATCATTCTGGCACGGAAAGCACGGGCCGTGAGCCGTCATCCGACTCTTTCCGGCTGGCTCTGTCGCGTGGCCTATTACGTGTCGCGCGACGCGCTGCGAGCCGGGCGTCGGCGAGTGCACCGGGAATGGATCGCCGTCCAAATGGAGAACACTGCCGACACGGACTGGAGGCACATTGCGCCGTTGCTGGACGAAGTTGTGGCACAACTCAACGAACGCGATCGCAGCGCCATCGCGCTGCGTTTCTATGAACACAAGTCCTTCGAGGAAGTCGGGAATGTTTTGGGCGTGGACGCCGATGCCGCGCAGAAGCGCGTGAGCCGGGCACTGGAGAAGTTGCGACGATTTTTCGCCAAACGTGGCGTTACATCGGCCCCGGACATCATCGCCGGCACGATTTCCGCCCACTCCGTTCATACCGCGCCCGTGGCGCTGGCACAATCGGTGACGGCCATGGCACTGGCCAAAGGCGGAGCGGCCGGCAGTTCGACCTTAACCCTCATCAAGGGAGCATTGAAACTTAAGGCATGGTCACAAGCAAAAACGGCAATTGTGGTTGGTGTCGGAGTATTGGTGGCGGCGGGAACGACCACCATTGTAGTGAAGACTGCAGCCAGGCCATCAGCACATCCTCTTTCGACAACGGATCTTTCCTGGGCGGATGATCCAAAATATTGGGAAATCGATTTCGGCGACCCGGACCCGCAGAAAGGGAGTGCTCAGGATCGATCTCTCGCCATCGAAAAAGCATTCAACAACCTCCCTCCCGTGCTGATTCTTCGTCCAACCAGATTCCAAACCAAATGGGGTATAGTTTCCAGTAATGATAAAGTTCTCGGTCGCGGACAAAATTTGGTGGGTCTACTGAGATACGCCTATGATCCGCACCTTACATCCAAGTGGATTGTGCCGGCGAATGTCCCCGGGGAAAAACGATTTGATCTGATGCTGACTCTGACCAACAGGCCGAGAGAGGCACTTCAGGAAGAAATCAAGAGAAGGTTTGGTTATGTGGCACATTCTGAAATGATTACAACCAATGCCCTGTTGCTAAAGGTCAGGAATCCCGCCGGCCCGGCATTGCAGCCAACCCAGGGAGGAATGCCCAAGTATCCCACGAAAAGTCCTGAGCACAAAATCCTCATCAAGAACCAGACATTCCTCGGCGTGGCAGACTGCTTCATGGCGATTCTTAAAACCCTGGTCATCGATCGAACGGGGATCGAGGGCCGATATGACATCGCACTTCAATGGGAACCAAAAGGAACCGAAACCGACCAGGAGGCTTTCAAAAGAACCGTCCTGGAAGAATTGGGACTCGAATTCGTTCCCAGCCGCGAGACATTCAACTATCTGGTCGTGGAAAAGAGCGATTAATCAATTCCCTGCGGATGCTGGCCGTCGAAAGAGTGAAGCAGCCAGCGCTCCGCCTGCCGCATCCGCCGTACCTAACCGCGCCCGCAAGCGAATTCATGTTGACAACATGAGATGCCGCATGCATACTATTGGTGACGTATATGAATGCACTGTACATAAGAGTGCAAGTCGAGGGGCTGCCGCGAAAGGGTTTCGTGGCTACAAGGGGCCGAATGCCCGGCAGGCGGCAGAAAAATGCAGGCTAATGAAGCATAATGAAGCCTAATGAAGCCTGATGAAGGT
>CAZAQZ010000331.1:0-4034 GCA_964487175.1 uncultured Verrucomicrobiota bacterium
GTCCAATCCACCCGCGAGATTTCCCGCGATGCGCAGTATCGCTGGGTCGTCCGCCTCGAAAACGGGCAAACCCGCACCGCGCTGGAAATCCAGCGGTCCTTTCTCGCGCTGGCCAAGCATTATCTCGCCGGCCAGGACGAGGAAAATGACTGGGTCATCAGCGAATGGGAGTCCGTCCTCGACGGGTTGGAGAAGGACCCGATGTCCCAGGTCGGCAAGATCGATTGGGTCGCCAAAAAATGGCTGCTCGAAACGTTCATGGAACAGCAGGGTGTCGGTTGGGACGATCCCTGGCTGCAATCCCTCGATCTGGAATACCACAATCTCGATCCGAAACGCGGCTTATACTACGCGCTCTGCGAAGAGGGCCGTGTCCAGCCCGTCGTCAGCAACGAACGCGTCATCTTCTGTTCCTCGAATCCGCCGGCCAACACGCGCGCCCAGGCCCGTGGCATCGCCGTGCGCCATCTGCGCGACCAGACCAGCAGCTACATCATCAATTGGGATTCCATCGCCGTGGAAAACAAGGACCCGTTGATCATGGGCAATCCGTTCCACCCCTATCGCACGGAAGTGGCCCAATTGCTCTCCAATGACCGGATGGATCGCGACGCCACAGCGGCTCAGTAAAACAATCGCCCTCTGCCGGTTGACTTTCTCAGGGTTCGACTTAAGTTATAGGTAGGAATTTGCCAGAGAAGCGCCCGAGAAGGCAGCTTCGGTCCCAGGAGATCGTCGCGATGGAAACGCCCCGAGACTTATGCGAGTCGGGGCGTTTTTATTTGGCGAGGTTCGGCCCCGCCTCAGTGAACAACCCGATCACGCTGGTAAACCCGTGCACAAACGTGCGATTGCCGACGGGCCCAATCTCGCCGTTGCAGAAAAATCCGGCCGTCGGCACCGCGCCGACGACTTCGTGCAGCGTGTTGATGTCGTGATTGCGCACGCCGTACATGCCTTCGCCGCGGCCCAGGCAACTGAACAACACCGCCCCCTCCGGTTCATTCGGCCCGAGCAGTTCCTTTTCCTTGATCAGCAATTGCTTCAACTCCGCGTGCGCGCTCTCGCCGTCTCGCACCTGGAATTGCACCGTCTGCCCTGTCCGCATCCAATCGCCCACCGCCAGCGCGCCCGAGTTCTGGTCGAGCCCGATGAGCTGGCGAATCAGGAAATCGCCCCGGCCAAATTCCTCCTTGTACTCATTGATCACGCGACCCAAAAACAGCGCCGTCCGCGCCAGTTGCTGGTCGGTCTGCGGCAATTGCGGCAGCATCTCCTGCAACACCGTTCCCGGCGGCCGCCCGCCCAGCTCAAAAATCAAATTCTTGTCCGCGCGCGTGACCGTCAACGGCTCGCCAATCGGTTTGCAACCCTGCGACACGATCGTGTGCAACACAATATTCCCCGTCAGCACCGCGCCGATGGCGCCTTCCTCATAAATCTCATCGTTCACGAACAACCGGTTCTCGCCCGGCTGCCGTCCGCCGCTGGCCAGTCCGCCGATCAACGGCGCGCCCGGGAACGCCTCGGACAATTCCTGCACGAGCTGCACCGCCTGGATCGAAAACGGATCGCCCACCAGCAACAGGTTCGGGTTGTCCGCCGGCGTGGTCTCCAGTTTGAATTGCCAGAAATTGTCCCCGCTGGATTCCTCGAGGTCCTCCTGCGTGATATGAAACGGCTGCACTTTCACCGACGGCAGTTCGCCCGCCAGCAACGACACCGCCGGTTTGCGTTCGATCTCCTCGTGATTCCCGATCACGCCGCTGGCCGTGCAACCAACCAGATGGCGCGTCCCCAACGTGCTCAGCAGCGATTCAACAAGGTGTTCGATCTCCGGGATAAACTGCGGATGCACGAACATCAGCACGAAATCCGGCCGACTCGACCCCCATTGCCGGCGCATCTGGAGTGTCAAATCCTCCACCGCCTCCGTCCAGTCGGTTTTCGTCGTGATGGCTGAAGCAAATCTCATTGGTGCAATCTCTGCCGTTCCGCGCGGTTTTGCAAATCCACAGGGCAACCATGAATCAAGAGCATAGGACGGGCCTGCCTAAGGCCTTCATGGTCAACGGCCAACACAATCCCTCCTTGCATCCACCTCTCCTGGTGTCGCGCGACAATCCCCTTGTACCAAGCCCGTCCCCCATACACAAGCGCAACAAATCGGGCCGCTTCATCGCTGACTAGCCCTATGCGACGGCGGATTTCCGCCCGTATTTGGCCATTTCGGCGAAGCGGTTTGCACGACAAGTTATGCCTGCAAGTCTGCATATTAAAAATGTCGATCGTCTGTAAATTCTATGTTGAACTGATGTTATAACATGTTACAATCGATTGCAGGTGAGAGATACAACGCACAGTTAAACCTCAGGGGGAACACATGCCAAAACTGAACCGAGTCGTTCAGCAGTTGCAAACTCAGCGCAAGAAGGCTGAGCAGGAAATCCAGAAGCTCGATCTCGCCATCCGGGCGTTATCGTCCTTGCATGGTCCGGGTCTTGGTGGCCTTTCCGTCCGTCGCAAGCCGCGCTTCTCAGCGGCGGCGCGCGGCAGAATTGCTGCCGCCCAGCGTGCGCGTTGGGCCAGGATCAAGGCAGCGCAAAAGAAAGGGTAGGCTGCCTGCAAGCAAGGTAGTTCTTGCTTGAGGGCGCAGCGTGGTTCATCGAACCAGCTGCGCCCTTGTCGCGTCGTGGTCCCTTCTTCGGCAAGGGACTTGCTCAATCATCCATATATATGGATACGCGCGCCGTCACAGTCCGCAAGATTGCCCTGGCCATCCTCACCATGGCGCTGCTGGCATTCCCCTGCGCGGCGGACCACGACGATTCTTCCGTGCCCGATGCGCCCGCCGTGCCGCTGGAAAAGAAATCCTTCGACCAACTCAGCGAACGTGCCGTTTCACGCAGCGGCGAGCGCGCCCTCGACATGACCACCGTCCAATGGGAGCACAGCGAGACGGAACATTTCATCTTCCATACCGAAGCCGGCTTCTCCACGCCCCAACTGGCCAATGCCGCCGAGATGTTTTACGCCTCCATCAAGAAAGATCTCGGCATCACCAACGACACCTTCGAGCGCAAATCCCACATCTACGTCTTCCTCAACGAATCCGCCTGGCGCGAGTTCACCGCCAAGGTCAGCGTGGAACAATGGACGGGCGGTTTCTGCACGGGCCGGGAATTGTTTTTCCAGACACGGGCCAATTACAAGTTCCAGGGCACCACCCTGCCCCATGAAATGACGCACCTCGCCCTGTACCGGTTTGTCGGCGGCGACATCCCGCTCTGGCTCAATGAAGGGTTCGCCGAATTCGAAGGCACGCGCCTGTTTCGCAGTTACCTCAAACGCCACGGCCTGAACGTCCGCGGTCTCAACCCACCCGTCGCCACCAATCAATACGTCTCCGTCGACACCCTGACCCGCGCCGTCGATTACCCGTCCGACACCGAGGACGTGAAGACGTTCTACGTCGAATCCGAGCGCCTGGTGAATTACCTCTACACCCAGGCCGGCGGCCTGCCTCGCCTCGTCAACTTCATAAAACGCCAAAGCGCCGGTTCCACCTTCGAGACTTCCGCCCGCGACATCTACCAGTTCCAGGACCCCGCCGACGTGGACAAGAAATTCCTCCCTTACGCCACGAAGGAATAATCCGAACGCCGAGTCAGGTGACTCGGCCTACAGCAAACGGTCCAATTGTAGGCCGCGGAGCCGAAGCGGAGCGCAGACGCTGCCCTAGCAGCAAACCCCACCCGGCGTCCGCACCCGATTCGCTTCTCGGGCAACGCTTCACCGACCATGATCGTATCAAAGAACGCAGGCCGACGTAGCCGGCAATTTTTGCCGGGTTGTGAGGCTCCACAAGCCCCGTGCGGCCTCAAAATAAATTTTTTTACTTACATTAGGTTACATTAGCTTACACTAGGTTGCCGAACGGCCTGAGCGCCGCTGCAGCGGTGACAACCGCCCCTTGGCTTCGGCTCCTTCGACTCGCAATTCTGAGAACAAAACGCTCATATCAGTCATCCCAA